>JACAEL010000072.1 GCA_013388835.1 Candidatus Thorarchaeota archaeon
GGGTGATTCTACAAGCATAGCTTTAATCCTGTCAAATATGGCTCAAGAATCTGTCACATGCAAAAAGCTGGCAGGACTAGAATTTTGTTAATGTTGCGTTTTTTGAACAAACTCCACTCAAGAACGAGTTTTCATCGACCTTTAGCTGCCAACTTCTGTCTGACAACCTCAAAGCAGAGGTGCCGAAGAAGACGCATGAGCTCCGTTCCCTCAAGAGCAGGAAGTCAGTCCATACCGGATGCCTCGGGGTTATGATGAACGTCTATCATCCGCGTTCTGCGATGTTGACCTCAATCTCCCTCATGTCAAGAAAGCGCGTCGTATCGTCCAGTGGCTGCCCCTCCAGACACATGTCGATGACCTCTCTGACACTTGAGAGGGCCTCGTCTATGGTCTTGCCATACGCTCGACATGTCCTGACAAGGGGACAGCTGACTATGTACACGCCATCCTCATCCAGTTAGACCATGATTGGAAGATGGACTGTCTCCATGTCCCTTCGATTGCCCTCTATGAGTGAGATGACATAACTCCTTTGAACTCTGTTTCTCCGTGACTCTTGTAGCTGTCGCGTGGCTTTCAGAGCAAGACGCCGTGCCCGAACTCTCCCACCATCTCGGCCAGCTTCGACCGAGCCCCTCCACTCTGGCACGACCGTGCCTCCAACTCGATACGCTCAGCCATAGACGGCAATGTGGTGACGCTGGGCGCGGTGACCAACGCCTCGCGGATTGTGAGCTACGTGGTCATCAGGGTGCTCCGGTACGACGATGTGGCGATGGTGGACCTGCGTGTGCAGGACATGGACCTCGTGGTGGACATGAGAGGGACGCTGCCGTGGGTACCTGCGCCTCCACCGGATGAGGAGCCTGAGCCAGTAGCGGAGAGTGATGGGACGTTTTCACCAACGACGAAGACACTGGGAGAGTCAGACGTTATTCTGACTACTGCCTTTGAGAAGCTCGTCAAATGCTGGTGGACATCAGGATGGCCAGAGCTGCACTTGGTTGTTCTCAGCCCTGTCAACCTTGCCTTAGAGCTTGTTCACATCACCTTCTCACTTCTTGAGCTCGTCACAGTCCAAGTTCTCGACTTCTTTGAATGGCTGCAGGACCTCTTTGGATGGACGGATGCACAGCTGGAGATAGTATTGACCATTGTCTGTGAGATGCTCGTGGAGGGGTCCGGGAGGATGGAGTACACCGCGGCTCTTGCGCTCTTCAACTTCGGAGTCGGATGTTTCATTGTGGCAGATAGTTTCATATACGCACCGCCTCCCTTTGCATCCGTGCCACTCCTCATCGCTGTAGCAGCAGGTGCCGCCGCATCATTGAGCTCGACCGCGCTGATGTTTCAGGCATCCAACATCGCGATTGAGATCACAAGGGGCTACGGGACATCTGTCTGGCTGTGGGCGCTGTTGTGGTTCAATGCGGTGGGTTTCCTACTGGGCACATTCGTAACTTGGGCATGGGCTGTGGGCCTTGTGACGAGAGTTGGCTCCATAGCATCCAGAGTCTTCTCACTTCTCGGCTTGGCACTGACGGGAGCATACGTTCTAGGTCTTTATCCCGCAACCGCCGCCGGTCTATTGACTCGTGTCTATCTCGTCACTCAGTTGGCCTGCATTGCACTTGTCATATGGAGTTACTGGACGCTTGCTGGAACTACGTAGAAGAGGAGGTATCATGTCGGTTTGAACGAAGCTACTCCGGTTCTATTCGTTGGGACACTACTCCTAATCCTTTTCCTCAGTCATGCGTTCATCTTGAATGCCATACAGGTTTCCATGTCCAGTCCGTCAGCTAGAGTTGGGGCATCTGTGGGCTTCTGGGGCAGATCATACTCCACTCATCCCAGAAGAATCAAACTGATTGTTGATACGATCGGTGCAGCAGGATGCTGTACACCTCTACTATCCGTGTCTATCGAAACCCTTCTGTACGGTCCCAATATTCTCACAATCAGCGTGGGACTCTTCAGCATACCTTTTCTTTTCTGTTTCTTCCGTCCCTTCTGGGGTGGCCGTACCCTTGAGGCACGGTTCAATCGGATGCAGGGGATACTTGAAGCACATGAGTCACAAAACAGGACGGCTGAGGTGTTCTTTCAAATCAAGTATAACTGGGGCGCCTTTGTCATGCGCTACTCAGTACCGGAGCAGATGGAGTGGCTCGAACGCATGCTTGACTCTATAAAGCCTGCCAAGAAGGCTCTTGGATTCGTGTTGGCAGTCCTCCGAAAGAACTCCGCTGCTAGGGAGTACCAGATTCAGTTCCTCCAGAGGTTGGTCAATCGCCCTGACGTAGTAGGTGCGCAAGCACGCAGTTGCCTTGCTGAGAGATCTTGAAAGCATCTCGCGATATAGCAGACACTGCAACCGTTCATTTCTAGTTGGACGAAGTTTAACACAGGAGCCCTGTCGCTCCCAGGAAACGGCACTGGGGTCACTCCTCGAGGTCTCATGAGGTGTCGAACCGACCTCGAGCTCTCCGCTCCCGCACGGAGGTATGTATGCACCACGCAGCGATGTCCAGCCAAGGCCGTCCAACTTCCAAGCAGCTGCTGCCAACCCTTGATTTTATCTGCGGATTCCGTCATCTCTTTCTGGATGTATGCGTATGGTCTCAAAGGAACGGATAAGCAGGTACTTGGCGAAGATAGATCACGCCACCACAAGAGCAGCTGTCATCAGAAGATGGCTGAGCGAGGGGCCCGCTGCTGATGAGACCATGTACTACCTCGCATTGGCAAAGGCTGCACAAGAGCTTGTGGAAGAGTCGCTGGACCTCCTGTCAATGATGCTCCGTGACGTGAAGAGCTTGCCTGTCGACGACTACTCGAACATAGAAAACGGTGTCATGCTCGGCCTGCTGACTTCCAAGAACGCCTCGACTCTCCGCGAGGCGAAAGGACTGCGCAATCACCTTGTGCATCTGTACAACGGAGTTGACATCCAGAGGTTGAGGGAGAGTCTTGAGAGACTGTTACCTCGGTTGGTCGATTACACTGAGGATGTGGGAGGATGGACAGCCAAACACTTCAGAGAGTGACTTCGGACCTCATGCCGCTCAACAGCATCGACGGCATCGATGCAGTACTGGTCTTTGGCTCACAGGTGACCGGCGATGCCACTGAGCTCAGTGACATCGACATCTGTGTGGTTGCTCCAGAGGTGCGGACTCTCTCAGAACAGGCGTCCCTGATGGAGAAGATATGGGGGTGCATCAACACGGACGTGTACGATGTCAGGCTGTTCGAAGCGTTGCCGCTCAGCGTCCAGGCAAGTGTGATTGATCAACACGTTGCGGTCATGTGCAGAGACCTGCCAGGGCTCTTCGAGTACTTCTACCGCTTCCGCAGAGAGTGGGAGGACGTGAGGGGCCGGCAGGCCACCGCACGATGACATAGACTGTGTTGTCAACAGTGCCACAGCACTCGAATGACTACATGGCTGACAGTCCTTGGCGCATTGGTCACGGTGCCCATCGTCACCACACTGTCGTCGATGGCCGACGATGTCGAATTGTTGACGATATCGCATCACAGCGCTGGAGTCATTCGTTGGCGCTCAAGATTACGCCATTGTCTGTTCGGAGGACCTGTCCTGCGAAGACAAAGGCTTATTCGTTCGTTCCACCTCATTGGACTGTTGCTTCGACTGACATGATGTTCATGAGCCACCAAATGCAACCATCACCAGAAGGATGGTAGACTGCTGAACGTCGGGTGGGAATTACATGCAGACGTCCGGCATAGAATGATTAGTATGAAAGGCGCGAGGACTCAGAGAAGGTTGCTTAGGTCGACAGGTTCGAAGTCATGTTGCCTATGTGCATCCATCCTGCATGTGTCCGGCCAATCCTGTCCCTGGTCAGAACTCGTTGAACTCGACTGGAAAGCCACTCCATCAGGCTGAGACCGTCGTGCAGGACCCGACCCATGGTCACAGCATCCAAGAGGATGCTATTGTGTCTGTCAAGAACGCTGTCAATCTCTTCTGTCCGGAAAGCGTGGAGGTCAATGTGCCAGTCAGTTGCCAGTTCCAGCAGGTCCGCACCTATGGCACAGTGTGAGATTGCCACCACGTCGTAGTCGCTCAGATAGTTGGCATGGCCCGCAGCTCGTGAGCCGAAGAGGAGTACGGTGACATGTCCGTCGAGTGAACTGATCAGCCTATCTGTGAAGGCCCTGAAGTGTGTTGCCTTCTCGCAGTCATGTCTAGCGAGCGCCGCTACGAACTCTACGAAGGAAATCGAGAATCACCTCCATGCATTCCAGTGCTGTGGTGGACTCCTCCGAGGTATACGGGTCCAAGCGCGCATCGGGATACCTTGCCTGAAGATAGTGACCACTCAACAGTCTGGTACAGCCGCTTACGTTGTCGGGAACCTTCAGCCCGGTTGAAGCCAGAGCGGCGAAGAGCTCGAGTAGTGAGTGGGAGTATGCCTTCGCTCCGGTCTTCACAATGAGAAGTCCCTTGACGAAGAATTCGACTGCTTGTTGCGCTAGGAAGCACGCCGCATCGTGGTGTCCTCTTTGAACAGACACGCGCGCCAAGTCCGCGTATGTGTCACTCTTCGAGAACCATTCCTCAACGTGCAAGTGCCAGACCTCAACAGACTGAATGAGGGAGCGAACCTAATCTACTTGTTGGAAGTGGGACTCACGACCTGCGCAGGCCATATACACAGTGTAGGCAGCGGAATGGTCTGGTCAACAAGAAACCGGCTTTCTTCACAGAGGTGCATATTGCGAAGTCCTACGTGGCATGGCGACTGGGGACGGTGTCCTACGCAGGTTCAATAGAAGAATGACATCCTGCACGCGCATGTCTACCATCGCCGCGTCGTCGTACTGCTCACCACAGAGTAATGAATCACGATCACAGAAAGGGGCACTCCGCGTTTCACGATTGTGACAGTCATCGGATTCAGGATGCTGATCCATGGTCATGTGAGGTCTGAGCCTGCAAGTCCCCTTCGGATTTCGTCCATGGAAGGCAGTTCTAGGCGGTGTGTGTAGTTATCCCACTCCTTCAGGTATCTCCGGAGATACTCACCGATACTTGGAGGGTCCCCGAAGAGGACCTCGTAGTTGGCGAGGATGGAACCTTGAATGAGTGTGGGCAACGCTTCGAAGACCTGAATATCGTAGTACTCAGGTGCCTGAGACATAGTCTCAATTCGCAGTCGGATTATCTCGTCAACATCCTTCGTGTGAGCAATCAGTGCTATGTCTATGTCTGATTCTGCCCGGTATGCCTGCGTGAGAAACGACCCGTATACCAAGACGTCTCTATCTGCAAGAAAAGCCAGCTCTCTTCGGACGCGGTCAATGTCCAACAAGCCAGCCCTCCACTATCTTCACAAGGCTCTGCAGTGCTGAGTCAACACGCTCAAATGACCTCAGGACGAGTAGTCTGTCAATGCCATTGTATCTGTGGGCCAGAATGTTCCTGAGATTGTTAGAGAGTACAAGCTCTGCGGCCAGCTCACTGCTGATGATGCCCTTCTCGGCAAGGCGGTCGATGTTGTACTTGTCTCCCTTGGGTACAAGACCAGAGTCCTTCAGCATCATCGCCATGACGTCCATCGCTGACTCAATGGCAGTCATCAGGGAGTAGTATAGGGCCTTTTCGTCGTACTTTCCAGACCTGTGAACAAGCACGGAGCAGTCCTGCAGGTTCTCGGTGATGTACTGCATCTTGTCGTAGTATCGAGCACGACGGACTTCATCCATTTTGCAGCCTCCGTCCGCCACTGCGTTGAATCACCTGACTCGTTTGATGGCTGATGCAACGGATGTACTGATGATAAGTCTTTGCCAGGTCCGCCCCGTTGCATCAGTGTCTTTCACGTAGCATTTGGTGAGTGTCTTGAAGGCAACAGTCTCAGAGACGTCAGGCTCTTTTAGCGTACTCAGCATTGGGGAGATGACCATCCACTGTAGGCTGGACCAAGTTGGGCATCGAGATGCCGACAGGGTCCGTGCATAAGCGGCACTAGACTGAAACAGGTTGAGTGCGCATTGAAGTCCGCATGAGCATGGTGTTGCATGACTGGTGCACATGAACAACCATCCTGATTGTGCAGATTGTGAAGTGCAGTACTCTGGTGAGCGGCCCCCAAGACGTTCCGCATGGCACCCCAACGAATGCCCAAGATGCCATTTTCACAAATGCCTGATGGTGATAGACAGGACAAACAGTTATAAGTCCACTTTACCATGATACCATTAAGGGTCATCCTCCGTCGGGACCACGGTGATTACGATGATCGCGGGCGAATTCAGAGCAGGTACGCAGGCGATAGAGAAGTCTTCTGTCTTGGGGCACTTGAAAGAGGAGCGCGGGATCAGAAAGATTCTCGTCGCCGGTTCAGGTGCGGTTGGCAAGACAACACTGATAGCGGCACTAACACGCAATCAGGTCATGTCCGGAGGTGTGAATGGCCTCGGTGGCTACCGCCGTACCCTCTTCCTTGATCTTCAGACACTGAGGGTTCACGACGAGGAGACCTCGGGGAACTCCCAGAGGACTCTGCAGTTCCTTGATGTTGCTGGGCAGCTCAATTCCCCCATACATCCGATTCGCGACACTAGCCGGAGCACTCTTGGACTTGTGGACACGGTGTTACTGGTATTCGCCAGCGACAGTGCTCAGTCGCTCATAGATCTCAGAGCGTGGATTACTCTCCTCGAGACCCAGTGTTCATCCCTTACGAGCCCCGTCTTACCAGAGTATGTGCTTGTGAGAAACAAGACCGACCTTCCTCTGACGGTGGATAGAGAGCTGGTAGAGGTGCTGCGGACGCGGACACACATCAGCCACTACTTTGAGACTAGCTGCGCAACCGGCGAAGGCATCGACGAACTGCGACTCTGGCTCCTCCGAGGAGAACCGTGCACACAGGCAAGAGGAGGCGTTTGTACGAGATGAGTCAGCAAAGGCAGATGACCGAGTTTCACTGTGCGATTTGCAATGAACCGGTCAGATTCGTTCCAAGTGATGAGCGCACTTACGAGAACCGGACTGCGGAAGAGCAGTTCTTCGGGATGCAGCTCACGACATATCGTGTCGCTCACAATGCAGGCAGTGAGAGGCATGTCAACACGGTGATAGTGGATCATATGGGTCTCTTCAGGGGCTACAAAGATGCGTTCTCAGAGAAGACTCGTGTGAAAGGCACGCATAGTGACCAAGTGTTTTGGCCCTTGGCCCATGAGCACCGAACACTCTCTATCCATCCGCATGTCGATGTGGCGCTCATCATCGATTTGCAGGACAACTGGGTCATGGAGCTGGTGAATGCAGTCCGTGTCATGGTGCTGGAAATGGCTCGACTCATCTCTGAACGCATAGATGAGGTCCGGCAGGTGTATGAGTCTATGCCAGATACCTTAGCTGTGACAATCGCTGACCATGAGGTCCGAGTCTGGACGCAGGGGTCTCGTTTTTTCTGCGTGAGAATGAAGACACCGACCGCCTATGCTGCAATAGACAGTCTTGCAAGAGAGGCTCTGACAGCTGACAGTGGTGATGTCATTCCGGACAAGCGCCTCCTCACCCTTGCCTTCCAAGCCATTGGAGCTTCGCCGAAGCTGGAGCGGCAGTATATCGTGCGACTGCTACGCGACAATCTCCTGTTTGCCCACATAGACTTCCAACACCAGTCGAGAGTACCGGACATTGTGGCTAGGCTCCAGAACAAGTTCCCGAGATCGGATGGTTTTCTCACCCATCTTCTGAGAGGACACACGACGGTCATCGAGCTCTTGGAGCAGGGGTACATTGAGCAACTCGCCTTGGTAATGGACCTGCTGGACTATATTCAGAGGAGAGGTCTCTTGGAATAGGATGCGGAGAGGACATGTCATGATAGTTCGTAAGGCAAAGGCTTGGCGCGAGCTGATGAAGATTGGGCTGAACGTTGGGCGGCTCAGAAAGGAGATTGACGTATTCTATCGGGGCAACATCCTCGGTGTACTGCGGAATGAGGGATGGTTCGACTACCTTCAGAGACCTAGGACTGCTGTGGACTTGGCAGCAGCCTTCAGGTATACGGACATGGAGTTCTTGGAGTACATTCTCAATGTTCTTGTTGATGATGGAGTACTGAGTCGTAATGGTGACGAGTACGTCTTCCAAGAGGGTCAAGTGTCCTTTGAGTGGGACTTCCCAAGCTGCTTTGACATCTCCATGAGGGAGCTCTGGGTCGACCATGCCCGGGCCATACCGGACCGACTGCGAGGCAAGTTCATCTCGTTCACTGGTGGGCTGAATCTCTTCAACTGGGACGATGCCCTGTCGAATCGCCTGTACGAACAGATTAGGCGAGCGGCCTTCAGCTTTGCAGATGCCCTGGAACGACCCGTACGGTTTCTGGATGTGGGTTCGGGCAACGGACGAGGTACTGCAGCCATATGGTCCTACTACTATGGGCGAGGCTACTTCCATGATGGAACGAAGATGCATATTGTCGGAATCGATCCGAGCGAGCGACTGTTATCCATTGCAAGAGCAGAGTTCCCGAAGATGGTCAGCGAGTATAACGGGAACGACCTTCGCATCTGTGACGAGGTGAATCGCTACCCTCCTGAGTTCAAGACAGGCTACGCCGAGAACATACCCTTTGAAGACGAGAGCTTTGACATCGTCTATGCCTCCCAGATACTTCATTGGACGACACCCAAACAGGCAATACAGGAAATGTTGCGTGTTGTGAGGCCTGGCGGTTTTCTCTTTGGTACCGAGAACTTCTATCCTGATGCGAATAGGTATAGTGAGATGCACTTCAAGGTCGTCGAGGGCGCCCACGGCTTCTTCTACAAGACCGATCTAGAGCAGTGGGCTCGCGAGGCTGGCGCGAATGGTGTAGAGACTGCCACACCCATCTCAGTGTTCAAGATAACCAAAGGGATTGCCTAGTCAGACTGGGCGGCTTCTGCACTCGCTATCGCTCAACGTCAAAGATTGCGTGGACGATGGTCCATGTCAATCTAGGCAGACAGCACATCGTCTACCATGAACTTGCGGTCCCCAATCCATCCCCCTCGTGTATCGTTGTACGCGTCAGGGTATATGTAGTACAGCCGAGAATTGGCATAGTCGAGCAGACACACGCTCATGCTACCAAGCACAGAGTACAGAGTGTTCAGGAAGGGGGAGATGTGCCCTTGAGGAAGTCGAATGAACCAGAACAGGTTGGACTCAGAGACCCTCAGCGTGGACTCGAATGGCGGGGGGTTCTCCTTTGTCCGTGCCGCGAGGACAGCGAGTCCTGTTGCATCGCCCGTGCCGTAGACAAGTATGTTGCTCAGCGCTTCGAACAAGGCTGTGTCGAATGAAACTCGATATCCGTCGAAACACTCGTTGTTTATCATCTGCAGATGACGGCCAAACGTCTGAGGAGTGATCTCCACACCACGCTTCTTCAGGCTCTCTATGACTTCGGTGTTCTTTCGTCGCGCGTCCCGCATGAGTTCGGAGATGATATAAACATCCTCACGGGTGAGCCACTTGAGAACGGTCCCATCAGTGGTGGCAGATTCTGTCTGTCTCTTCTTGGTTGATGATCTGAACCATGACTCCCAGTCGAAGGTCCAAGACCTTGACGAGGCGTTCCATCCCGTAATCCTCATGGATGTATAGAGTGGTCTGGTCTGTGACGTCGGAAGGGCCTTGAAACTCCTGATATGGCCCCCGTCGGTCAGTCTCTCGAATAACGCTTGAATGTGGTCCGATGTACCCAACGGTACTCTGAACTGCATGAAGAGACCGGTGGTCGAACCAAAGCATCGGGACCGATATGCAGTATACGGGTGTCGTTCGGCGACTCTCTCGAGATAGAGCATCGCCTGCGCGCTGGTTGCTTCAATCAGCATGTCGACCTCTTCTAGTCCCATCCTGTGGTACTTGAGGATGGGTTTGACTTGAAAGTACTGCTTCCCTGGAGGCAGATACCGCCTCTCGAATTCATCACCAGCTCCCATAAGTGCCCTGAGCCGCCTCAGGGCGGTGGGTTTGGATATGCCCGCCTTCTCTGCCAGCTCTTCAGCCGTGTCAAACGGGTTCCTCTGAAGGGCGGCGAGAAGGGGTATGTATCTCTCAGTCACGGGGTCTACCATCTATGCATCCCTCCTCTCTTGGGTGCTCGGATATGGTCACACAGAGATGAATGTGGCTGATGCAAGCCTGTTCCTATGGCGTGATCGTCGTGTTCGATTCAACGAGTACGTCTGTAATCAGCGGAGGACCGGGGTCACCCCCTCCGGGCGGGTCAAAGAGCATCTCAGCCTGGAGTACTATCGGGCCGCTAAGGGTGATCACAACAGCAAACGCACTGACCTTATACCAACCGGGTTCCTTGGCCGCATTATACCATCCGATTGTAACAGTCAGCCCGGTGTAGTCTTGGTCTAGAGTAATCACGTTGCCGAGTAATATGCCCGATGGCAGTGTCAGGACTGTTGCTTGTAGCGTGAACCAGACGTCGAGTTGTCGTGGTACCAGCAGTAGACTCTCAGTGAGTATATCATCAGAGAGTCCGTCGTTGTCTAGGTCAAGGTAGTTAGCATAGGTAATGGACAGACTCGCATTGCTGTCAATGGGTTCTTCGTCGGTTGCAGCTGATGTCCCGCACGGTAGAGCGAAGAACAATATCACAACGAAAAACCCGATAATGAGGTTCCTTCTGTGAGTCGCCATGTCAGTTCTGTGTGATAGTGTGGTAAAACACAAATAAGAACCTTTCTCCATCCTACTATCATCTCGCTATCGGCGTGGCTGAATCGATTGCACATGTTGTGGATATGCGTACTGAGTTGCGTTCACCACTGCGGGCGCTTGACACCTGCTTTGCCCACTGCACGATACTCGAAGCCTTTCGACTCCACAACGGTCTTGTCAAACACGTTTCTGCCATCGACAAGTGTTGCTGTCCTCATGACCTTCCTTATCTTGTCAAGGTCAAGAGAGTAGTACATCTTGTGCTTCGTCACGAGCACGAGGCAATCCGAACCTTTCGCCGCCTCCATGATGTCCCTCATGATGGGCTGTGACCCGAACTCCCACTCTCTGACGTAAGGGTCGTGAAGTCTTACGATTGCGCCCTTGGCCTGCAGTGATGCGACAAGTGCCGCCGCAGGTGTGTTTCGTGTGTCGTCGGAGTCCTCCAGATATGCCAGACCCAGCACAGTGACTATAGCATCTTGGATTGACAGGCCCTTGTGTGCAAGGGCGTTCTCCACCAGCTCGGACATATGGATTGGCATGTGGTCGTTGATTCGCCGGGCGAGAGAGATGAACTCGGGCTCAATCTTCCATGTGCCGTACTCGTAGAGGCCGTAGCGCAAGAGCCACGGATCCTTAGGCAGGCAGTGCCCTCCAACTCCAGCGCCGGGGATGTGCATATGTCTGTCATGACGCGCATTGATTATTCGGATAATCTCATAGATGTCAACTCCGAGGCTCTCGCAGACTAGAGCCATCTCGTTGGCGAAGGCGATGTTAACGTCCCGGTACGCGTTCTCAATCGTCTTAGCCAGCTCGGCACTCAGGGTATCAGTGACGTATATCTCCTTCTTCACTATCTTTCTGTATAGCTCTACTGCTCTGTCGGTCGACCTAGGAGTAATCCCTCCAACGACCCGAGGCATGTCTGTTATGTACTCGAGCAGTTTCCCGGGCATGACACGTTCATAAGAGAATGCGAGGTCGAAGTCCTTTCCCCCCCTCATGTTTGACTCCTTCTCCACAATTCTTTGAACTAGGTTCTGTGTTGTCCCAGGTGCGACTGTCGACTCCACCACTATGAGCACACCCTTCTTCATTCTCTGCCCAATCTGAGTGCTCACCTCACGCAGAGAGGTGTACTGAGGCATGTTCTGTGTGTCCGTGGGAGTCTGAACATCGATGAGAACAATGTCTGCTACTCGAAGGCACTCTGGGTCGTCCGTAACCCTGAAGGTTCCCTTCTTGACGACCTTCGATATGAGCTCGTCGAGTTCTGGCTCCTCACCCTCAAATGGTGACCTTCCGCTGTTCAGGGCATCTATCTTCCACCCAGAACGCTTTGACCTCCTCTGGAGTCCGGTCACATGGTGCCCTTCAACATCTGCAAGCAGGGCCGCGGCAGGAATACCCACATAGCCCATTCCGACGACAACAATCTCTGTCACCACTAGAAGTCACAACCTAGGTCAAGTGTTTCACTGCTAGCCGGGTGGTCCTCGCTTCAACACAAAAAGGTTGTCACTGTGCGCTGCTCAATCATGCTGGCGAGATGGTCAGAGTGTGGAATTGTCTGCCTCTTACGCGGCGTCCGGCCTACTCCACGTCGACTACAGCCGACACTCGTCCGACGGCTCGCTCTATTGCATCAGGGTCAGCTATTGTGAGGGTGATGGCACCCTCGGGACAGACATCCACACAACGACCACAGCCCCTGCATGCATTGCTTATGACCGCTCTGCCATCTACCAGTCGGATGGCGTCCACAAAACAGACCCCTGCAGTACAGGTCCCACAACCCACACAGTTGTCATTTACTTCGATGCTTATGCCGGGCATTCGGGTTATCTTGTCTCCAATCTCCGGGGATATCACAGGTAGGACTCGCCAGAGGCAGCAGCAGGGACAGCAGTTGCATATGGTCAGCAGCTTGTGACCGGGACCTACGTTCAGCCAGACCGAGTCGAGCTTGTTCCGCCCAATCAGGTGGACAAGTCCTGCCTCGTCACACTTTCTGATGTACTCATGCGCCTCCTCCTTAGTCACTCTCCTTCCCAGATTCGGATTGATTCCCATTGCAGCCTCCCCAAGAAACAGACAGCCGTAGTCTATGGGATAGTCCTTGCACTTGGAGGACTCTCGACAGATGCAGAAGTTCATGATCCAGTGGTAGTTTGCCTTGTCGATGAACCTGTGCACAATCTCCGAGGGCAGCACCGCCTCCTCCGGTCGTTCAAGGGTCTTTCCCACCGATACAGTTCTAGTGACGGCACTGTCCTTGGGAAGATAGATGATGTCATCGCCATCGAACAGCATCTTGTCAATCGCTCTGCCCAGTAGGGGAATGCGCGTCATCCTTGCGATTATGTGCGTGTTTGGGAATGTCTTCTTCAGGAGCGCGACGAACCAGAGGGGTCGAGCCATAGCATTTCATGCTAGAAACGTGACTCATAACACTATCGCGACTCAATAGGCTGGCCCAGTCACGATGTGGTGGTCGAATCGCTCTCAGAGTCTACTGCGACCTGTGTGTTTCATACCATTCCACTGTTCTTCGCAGTCCTTCCTTCAGCGACACAACGGGTCTGACGCCGAGTATCCGTTCAAGTCTGGTGATGTCGCCCCGGCTCTCCTCTACGTCGCCCAGTCTCGGTGGGCCGTGAATGACTTGAGAGGTACACCCGTGCACGGCTGCCCTGATCATCATTGCGAGTTCTAGAACCGTAACTGAGCTGTCTCCTGCAACGTTGAGGGTCGTTCCGGCCGCCTGGCTCTTCTCTCCCGCTGCGACAGTCGAACTGACGACATCCTCGACATAGACAAGACTACGTGTCTGATGCCCATCACCATCAATCACTATCGGTTCGTTTCTAAGCGCCCGATTGATGAATATGGACACAACACCAGAGTACTCAGAGTAGGCCTGTCTGGGCCCGTACACGTTGAAGTATCTCAGCACGACTGTCTCGACACCGTACGTGTTCCCAAAGGCTTGAACGTACTTTTCTCCTGCCGCCTTGGAAGCTGCGTAGGGACTCAAGACGATCAGTTCAGACTCCTCAGTCACAGGCAGTCTTTTGGGTCTCCCATACACCGCCGCGCTCGATATGAAGACAAACCTTGAGGCATCAAGTCTTCTGGCCGCGTCCAGCATGTTGACAGTTCCTGTCACATTCACATCGTTGACATAGATTGGGTCTTCAACGCTCTGCTTCACTGACGAGATGGCCGCAAGGTGGTATACTGTGTCTGCCGTTCCATCCAGCCTCTCTACGAGACTCCGGTCCCTGATATACGCCTCAATGAAGGTGAACTTGGGACTCCTGAGTGCATCCACGATGTTGTCGCTTCTTCCTGTGGTCAGATTGTCCACACCTGTGACAGTGAGTCCTCCTCCGAGCAGTCTGTCAACAAGGTGGCTGCCGATGAACCCTGCACATCCTGTGACAATGACCGAGCTGCCCAATTCCGCCGACCTCGGGGAGGGCCCTTCCAGTCTGTCTGGGTTTATAGTCCTTCTTGTCTCATACTCCTGAAGCGTTTCAACAGCAGTCGAGGTCGGACGGACTTGACCACGCTGTGTGTGGGGATTCATCCATTGGTCAACGACTCTCCCTTCTCAGTGTGCGGACTTGCCAGTGACGGTGGCAATCCTTTTCTGTCTAGGCATAGCTGTACCCGGGAGCCGTATTGAAGACACATAGCCGTCGTGTTCAACCGTATCATGCAGCCGACCGCGAGTATCTCCCTCTCGCCTGTTTCACTCTCCAGTCCGCTCCGCTACTATGGCCGCAGTTTCGACCTCTCCCACAGTGGTCCGAAACTGTTGAGGAACCGGACGGCCGCAGCAGTCTGGTATATGGCAACGAGCAATTGGGGCTGTTGATCAGGCTCAGCCCATATCGTGGGTCTGGACGAGTGAGCGACACCGATGAAGTCATAGTGGGATGTCAGGGGCTTCCTGATGGTCTATCTCTAGAGCTTCGGGCCTTCCGAAATGGGCAAGAGCCAAGATCCATAGTTGCATCAGTCACTGGTCCGGAGGACCATGCTCTGACCATACTGGCGGGTTTCGAGGAATGCTTCAATGTGGACGGTTCTGACCCCGGCTGGCAACGGAGCCACCTGAGACGGTTGACTCGAAGTGCGATTGGGCTCAGTGCATGGCACTTGGCTGAGCTAAATGCATCGGAGATGCTGATGAATGACCCGCACGACCCGGAGGCACTCATGTACTTGGGCATAGCGAAGGCTGCTCAGGGATACGCTCCCGAAGGAGAGGGCCTTCTCCTCGCATCGCTGACAATGGACCCAATGAATGCAGATGCATACTACCACCTCGGGGTCATACTACTGAATCAAGGTAGATGTATGACCGCGGTCGACTCGCTACGACAGGTCCTGCAGCTTGTACCGGGGGAGCGTATGGCACTCTACCATCTGGGACGAGCATTGGAACGACTTGGGCGTCTTCCGGAGGCGCTGAAGTCATATCGTGAGAGCCTGAAGCAAGCTTCCACCACAACCACACTTCTCACCTGTCTTGCTTCTGACATCACGAAGGAGCTTGAGGACTCTGTAGTGCGTGTTGAGAGGGCAATCGCGGGCGGTGGTGAGTTGCCGCGTGAAGGCGTGTTCTTGAGAGAGTGACATTGACTCATTCACAATCTCCTCCCGAGTCGATGAATCCGTCTATGCTTGCCATTGTACTGAGGCGGCCTGAATCTCTATGTGCTCTTGGACCACACTGCATGATGGGATTGCTGCCATCCCTGTGATGAGATACGCTTAAGATGCACCCTGTGAGCTGTACAACATGTGAACCGCATTCAGGTCACAGTGCCCTTCGATAGGACCCATGCTGTTTTCGACATCCTGTCCGCCACGCCCGGCATACAGGAGAACAGACTGCTGAGATTGAGCGCAGACAACGCACTCATGATACAGGCTCACATTTCTAACGAACACTTGCACGATGCCATAGACCGTCTGAAGGCAATCGGGGTGGGGGTTGACTTCGGGTATATCGATGTGACTGAGATTCACATGTCACTTCCTCACGAGAGTGAAGTGGGTGAGTCTGCGCACATTCATCGTGAGCCCGAGTTGATAGTCGAGGAGATATACGAGACGGTACATCGGGGCGTGGTATTGAGCTTCGATACAATCACGTTTGGTGTACTGGCCGCCCTGCTCACCGGGCTTGGTTTCCTGATGAACAATGGCACAGTGGTCTTGGCTGCGACACTCCTCTGCCCGCTTATGGGTCCCATGCTTGGGATTGCCTTGGGCTATGTGATTCACGACCGGTCTCTTCTTATCCATGGAACCAAGAACGAGTTGACTTTACTTGCGCTCCCACTGTGTAGTGGTCTCTTCTTGGGGCTGGTCGTCTGTATCTTCTGGCCGGCATTCCCACTAACACTGCTTGGGCATATCGAGCATGGAGAGTTGACCGAGATGAGTCGTTATGCCTACTTCAGCTGGCTTGACGTGTTTGTGGCTCTCTTTTCCGGCGCCGCGGTCGCGGTGTCCATAACTCACGGGGACATGGCCTCATTGGTAGGTGTAGCCATAGCGGCCACGTTGATGCCTCCCGCTGTGAACTCAAGTGTCGTCATCGTGATGGCGCTCTGGATTGGCTCGGGGACCTTGGTTTCTGTGGCAGCTGGCGCGTTCTATCTATTGCTGATGAATATTGCCGCAATCGTCTTTGCTGCAGCTCTCATGCTCAAGGTCAAGCGACTGGGTCCACTCAGGTACAGATCTAGTACTTGGGTGGCCGTGACGAACTACAGACGGCAAAAGTCTGAACAGCTCTACCATAGAGCCGTTCCACGCCGAGAAGACGAAGGCTCCGTTGAAAGCACGTCGTGAGTCGCGGTTGAGACATCAGTTCTCAATTCACTCAATGAACTACGATGCGTCCTCAGTGGCGGGTGAAGGTGCGGTCAGACCAGCCTCTCTCTGTTCGGCCACCTTCATTAGTCTTGTCACTAGCGGTCTTGATACCCACCACGCAGGAGGAATCACCTTGAGCACCTTGCTGATGTTCTCTAGGTCTCTCCTGTTGACCACTTTGGTGGCAGTCCCGACTGCGATGAAGAGATACCAGAATGGAATCGCCATTAGCCCGACCAGCATGGCCTCAACGATGTTCGGTATCGAAGCCACTGCTACTATTGGTTCCAGTGCCGTGACCACAGCGTACATCACTACTAGGAAGAACAAGCCCATGCCGATTCCACCTGCGACCGTTTGCAGGTCCATTGTCACGGAATGGTATTTCTTGGTGTACCAGTGCTGCAGGAAGAAGAAGGGCACATAGGGAATCCAAATCAGAGCCACTGCGATCACCCCAATCAGAGGTGCCATTAGCATAACCCAACCTACTTGGATGGCCCCTTGTAAGATGCTGGACAGGAGTAGTCCGCGTCTGTCGTCTGCTGCTAGCAGGATGTATAGGTAGATTGCGGGCACAACCATGAATATCGGGTTCATGGAGAGAAGGCGCAGAAATGGAACCGCACTGACTCCAGCAGCTCCGTAAACGACTCGCAGGATTGGCTGGGAAAACGCAAACAGTGCCGCAGCTGTGAATGACAGAGTTGGGACCATCATTCTGTAGGCCTCTTTGAACTTCCGTTCCAGATTCCCTCTCGACCCGGCTGCGTACTCGAGTGCGAGGTTTGGTGCCAACACGCCCAGCGGCGATGTCACAATCTGCATCACCGTTAATGAGGTTGCTCGTGCAATGGAGAAGTTGGCAACATCCTCATCGGCTCCGAACATGCCCACCAGAATCACCATTCCGTAATCGAATATCGCCTGTACCACCGTGCTTACTAGGAAGACTCCTGCAAGACCTGCAAGGCTGCCAATCACTGCACTGCTTGGTCTGAAGCACCATGGGACCGAGTTACGTTTCATTTCCGTTGCAAGGATCCTGAGGGCAAGAACGCATGCTATCACTGTGAGGAGCAGGTTGAGCCAGAGGATGGTCAGAACCATCACAAGCTGGTATGCATACAGTATGACCAGGCTTGCGATTCTGATGGAGTTGTATACAATCTCTGTGGTCAACCCCCTCTTCATCTTCTGCACGCCTGCGAATGCAGCCCGTGCTATGGAGAGATAGCCTGACGGCAACAGGGAGAGCATGACAAAGAACCATAGGAGCCTTGTTTCGTCCGCGGGTAGTTGGACATCAAGCCCTGAGGCTATGAGCGCTCGGTCAAGACCAAAGAGTGAGCTCAGGGTCGCTGTTGCTATATAGGCAAATGTGACGATGACAAGTGAGTTGCCCAGTCCTTGACCGACCTTCCTGCGGTCGTTGGAGGACGCAGCGACATATCGCGTCAGTGCTCCGCTGAAGCCAAGCAGAACAAGAGGAAGAAGCATCTGACTGGCGCTGGACACCATCTTGACCGCTGTGTAGTCCGCCGTACTCCACGACCAGCCTATCGACCTATAGAGCACTGCGCTGGAAAGAAGTCCTCCGGCAAACGATAGGATGCGGGATGCTGACTCGGCTACAACATTGAAGCTGAACTTATCCCTTGAGATATACTCCTCCACACCCAGTGTTTCTCCTTTGACTCTCGTTTCGCGAAACTTGCATTCCTGTCAATATGAACATTCTCTTGGTCAAGCCAGTCCGTCAAATAGCAAGGGGTGAGCTCGTCGTGTTGAGTCGATGACCTCACTTCCTCACTACACTTGTCACCAGAATGCGGATGAGATACCATCCCTTTCGCGTAAACAGCAAGCTCCGTGCAAGAACAAGTGCCCGTCTGAGCATACTCCTGTACTTCAATCGCACTCGGGTGTAGAGCATAGCGTAGTCTACTGGGCGATTATTGCGGACGAACTCCCTAGCATCAGTTATCACTCTGTCTGGCTCTGCGTCTTGAATCACCTTGCACCCGCATGCGAGCGCCTCCAGTGCAGTCTTGGATAGAACTATCTTCTCGATGTGACCCTTGAAGTCAAGATAGTACTCGAAC
Source organism: Candidatus Thorarchaeota archaeon (assembly GCA_013388835.1). Taxonomy (NCBI): domain Archaea; kingdom Promethearchaeati; phylum Candidatus Thorarchaeota; species Candidatus Thorarchaeota archaeon. The sequence continues at coordinate 18,739 of JACAEL010000072.1, forward strand.
TTGGATAGAAACTCAGGCATCTTCTCATAGGGCACTCCTTCCCCCTTACTCCTGTCGATTATTGTCAGGTCGAGTCCGCGTTTCCTACACAGATCCTTCGCAAACTGCCTCTGGTCGATTATCACGTACTGGACATAGATCATCAGTGCAGTGTTCGGGACTCGTCCTCCGCGATAGTAGAATGCGTCACTGATTGGCCTGTCATACCACTCACCGTAGGCCGACAAGTCGTGGGTTGAGACTATGACCTTGTCTGCAAGCTGTGTCTGATAGTGGGGTCCGAACCCTGCGGCTATTCTCTCTCTGACATCACCGCCGTGGTATTGGTACACGATTGGGGTAAGGGGTGCGGCGGCTCTAATCAACGGCAGGTACTCGTATATGGAGTTGACATGGATTATGGTTGGTTTGGAGCGCAGTATCTCCTGTACAACCGCAGTAAGAAAGTCCTCGACGGAGTCGAGAATCCTCGCATGGGGGGACATTGCTGTCTGTCCGTATGGGTCCCATGCTCGCCTCATCAGAATCCGCGTGAAGACACCTCGCTTGTGCAGCCACTCTGCAATAGGTACGTACACCCCCGCAGTGTCCCAGACGCAGAGTACTCTCATCGCTTCATCATCGTCCGTTGCAAGACAGAAGGCTTGGTGCTCTTGGCCTTACCTCCCGCGAACGGACCAACCACAAAGGACCCCTAAAGAACCTTTCTCAACTTTGACACAGGACTCCCATTGTCCCATCATCAGTCATGGCGCTGACAGGGGCTCCGTTGAATGAGTCGCCCAGACCTCTCAACGCAGGAGCAAATCTGATACACGAATCGTCTTTCGATGTCCGTGTTCGAACAGGTCAAGCTACGCGATGACCACTCTGCGGACTCCCGACCTGACCTCTTACACAGGGCCGCTGAGACGGAAAGCGAGATAAGTTTCAGTGATCCACTCCGCAAGGCGGAGACTCCTGTGATGCGGGTCGACAGGAACGCACTTGAGCTTCAGTTTCAGATAGAAGGAGAGCTCTTCGGCAACAGCGTGTTCAAGGATGCTCTCAACATACCTACCCGTCCCTTCTCGGAGGATCTGTTCACAAACCATCATCACATTGCACTTCATACACAGGAACTGGGACAGCTTTCCAATGAACTGACGTCTGCTATCCAGCGATGCTTGGAGCCGCATGCGAACAGACGAGTGGGCCTGCTTCTCTCGGGCGGCATCGACTCTAGCTTGGCCGCATATCATACCAAGAAGGTGTTTCCCAGGACTGATCTGGTAGCCTATCACACAGACTGGGGTATTCCCGAGCTCAGCGAGAGAGAATACGCGTCAATTGCCGCGGACTTCGCCGGGGTCGAGCTGAGGGTCGTTGACACATCCGCAGAATCTCAGTTGTCTGTCCACGATGAGGCTCTGCAGGCCTGCCATACCATATCCTACAGCGTCGTGCCCGTCTTCATGGCGTTGAAGCGGATGGTGGAGGACGGAGTCGATGTGGCGGTGAATGCTCTGGGTTTGGACGAGCTGTTCGCCGCATACAATGTTCACAGGCTATACTACAGGAGACGAAGCCCTCATATCATACCGTACTCTCGACGACTGCTCAGACTGCAGAAGTATCGTGGAGCCGTGCTGCGATGGGGCACCGATAGGTCATGGATGCTCTCAACGATGGCTCCGAAGGCTTGGATGACATATGTGTTGGACAGCGACCAGACAGTGTCAGAAGTCTATGACAGACACATACGTCGGGATGACCTGTGGAACTCACTTCACCTCTACCTCTTAGAGAAGATGGTCAGCACATTTGCAAACATGATGTCGCGTGCAGGCAAGGCTGCGGGAATTGAAGTCTTGTACCCATACCTTGACAGACGCCTCATTGAGTTCTGTATGAGTCTCTCTCCGGCTGCCAAGTACAACAAGGCCCCGCTGCGGACGCTGATGCGGACCAAGTATGGTTTCAGTGAGGCGATTGCCTCAAGTGGTGAGAACTGGGACAAGAGAGGATGGGGTGGCACACCCGTTCCTTACTTTCGAAGCAAGTTGTACATGGAAAAGGTCCGACCCGACATGAACCTCGCGCGTGATTGGTTCACCGAGGACGCGCTTCGGCTACTGGACCTTTCAAACAAGCCCACGACCGATGGCCTGCACATGGCTCTGTTCCTCAAGATGATAGAGCACGGCTGAAGGAGCGAGGTGGCCGCAGAAGAACACCACTCATCTAGACGAGTGTGCGGTGTCTTGACATGTGCTGACCGAGGATCGCGATGGCATCCCGTACAGACCCGCGGAAGGATGTCTCGGAGGCGTAGTGACTTATGACATCTGGATCGGTACATCTCCAAGTGCCCCTCGCCCGCTCGCTCAGGTATCCTTGCAGCAGTTCACGTCCGCGCTTTCCAGTCAAGAATCTCCAGACTGCTCTGATTAGTACCATCCACAATGAGCGCCCCACATAGAATGACAGTCGTCCCTGTCTGAAGGCTCCTTCTCTTGATACCACTGCGGTGGTCGGTCGGTCCAACCGCACAGGCACCTTCACCACGGCAACTCTATACCCCTGAGCCTCCGCCTTCAGGTTGTAGAACGAGTCTGGACAGTAGTCCCAGAATCGTCCAATGCTTCTCACAATCTGCCAGCGGATCATCTTCCCACTGTTCATGGGCCGTCCAGAATACAGCTTGTCTTGCTCTTGGACCGGGTATCCTGCCACTGCCCCCAAGTCACTGTGAGCGTCCATGATGCTGCATAGTCTGGCAAAGTAGTTGGGGCAGGGCTCAGTGTCAGCATCCAAGATTGCCATATACTGGACACCGAGTCGATCCACCCGGTCAGAGACTCTGGTGAGGACGGTCTCATGGGTCTTTCCGAGTGTGAAGAAGTTCGGCTTCTGCTTCTTGGGCATCCTCTCCAGCCACACATCCAGTTGTCTGTAGTTTGCCGCCTCCCGTGCTATGACCTCCGCGGTCTCATCTGTTGAACCATCGTCTACCCACAACCACACGACCGGCTTCTTTGTCTGATGTGCGACGTATCTGAAGAGGGCCGGCACAGAGGCAACCTCATTATACACGTTCGTCCACAGAATGTAAGTACTGCTTGACGGAGGCGGGGCAGAACAGGACGCCTTGCAGTAGCCGCAGAAGGCGGCGAACCTGTCACGGCGGTCTCCAGACTCTGACATCCTGCTGTATCAAGGCCACGCTCCGTGTGTAGAGATATAAAACTAGCCGTCTGCATGACATGCTCCAGTGGTCGATGTCTGGTCATGACTGTCAGTTGCAGATTCAAGCTACACTGACATCCCGTCTGGGAGTCGAGTACACGGGATGGTGTCGCGAGCACATGTTCGCCGCTCAACGTCATACGAGTGGGCCATGAAGCGGCGCTACTTTCAAAAACAGTTGACCTGCATGAAATGCCCGAGCCTTCCTGTGGTGCACGACTTGGGATACGTACTGGTGACCAACATCTTCAACGAGGCGGAGCGCATTCAGGGAATCATCGATAACATCCTGCTTCAGTCTATGCGGCCAACTGCCTGGGTCTGGATTGACGACGGCTCAACCGATGGAGGAATCAAGATTGTGGAACGATTCGGTGAGACCGGACTGATTCCAATCAAGTCGTTCAGGCTGCCGGCAAAGAAGCGTGGTAACCTCGACACGATTGGGCGTGCTTGGAATGTCGCTCACCCCTACATCAGACAGAGTCTCAGAACCGATTACCTTGCCGTCACTGATGTCGACACACGCTACCCCAAGAACTACTTCGAGAGGGTCTGTGACTTCATGGACCGCCACCCCAGTGTCGGTGCGGCAAGTGGCAATGTTCGGGGGCGACCATACTTCAATCCGACTGCGCCAATGGGCTGCGGGAAGGTGATTCGTTGGAGCATCATCGATGCAATTGAGTCCTACTGGGACATGGCCCCGGACTCGTACTTCAACATAAAGGCGGCAATCCTCGGATATGGACTCGCATCGTTCAGAGACCTGCTGATCGAGTCACCGCCTGCGACAATGTACTCCAAGAAGGGCCGCCTGAGATACGGACGCTGCGCCTACTACACATGGCTGCCCTTGCCAAGAGTCTTGGGAAACGGTCTCAAGGATCTTCTGAAGTCTCGCCACGGCAGTGACTACCTGAGGGGCTTCTGGCAGGAGTGGAGTCGAGGTGAGTGGCGTTGCACCGACCCGGACGTGAAGAGGTACTTCAGTATGTCCTATCTTCTGACGCACGGGAGGAAACTGAAGAAGAGGTGTTTCTCTTCAATCAAGTCGTAGAGATGCGCCCTCGTATGCTCTTCAGTGTGTGTTCGCTGGAGCCTGCCTGTCACATGGTCTTTGAATGCTATCGATAGTCCCTTTCTGAAGCGACGACTTCCCGCAGGTCTCGACGCGATCCAACAAGAGACATCCTGAGTTTCCGCTTTCGCTTTATCTCTCGTTCTCTTGCAAGGGCAGTCTTCCGGTCTGGCACCTCTTCCAGATATACGAGATACATGGGCTTGTGCATCCGCAGGTACGCCGCACCCGAAGCCGCCCCGGACATATGTTCCCGAAACCTGCGTAGGAGGTCATTTGTCTGCCCAGTGTAGTAGGTTCCGTCGTCGGTCTCTATTATGTATACGAAGTACCGCTGTCCGGGCTTTGAAGTCATCCTAATGCCGACCATTCTGCGACATCATACTCCTTTGAAGCTTCTGCGCATACTGCATCACGTCCCACCGACGCAGTATGGTGAGTCTCTGATGAGCTGAAGCGCAAGGACCAGGTGATCCGTAGCCGGCACATCATTAGCCTGATTGCACAGCGCCCCTCTCTCCACCACTCTCTGGGTCTCGGTTCGGTCTGTAGGCACAAAGTGCAACGTCGAGTGCTCGTCACCTCTCATTCCTACTGCGTCTGAGGTGACCGATACTGGAACCACGATCACGAAAGTCGTGTCATGGTTGCTCCCCCATGCGGCCCCAATGAGTGCCATTGCATCTGAGTCGATGTCCTTCAGTTGTATCGTGGACTCTTCCTGCACCTCCCTCACAGCAGTATCAAAGATGTTCTCAGGAATGAAGTTCCATGAAGAGGGATGGTCACTGTGAACTGAAGTGACTGCATCGATGAACCCGGCACCCAGACTATGCAGTCTGTTTCCCTGGTCTGGTCCCTGTCTGACTGCCACGGGAATCTTTCTGTCCTCGGTCACAACCAATGAAGTGACACTGGCAGGATTGGGATAGTGTGATGGTGTGGGATACTGCTGCTCCTTCAGCACGTAGTGCCACTTGTAGCTGCATCGACTCAGTCTGATGTGCAGGTCCTTCCCTGTGGTCAGAACCCCCTCAAAACGCCATACTGGCCCGTCATACACGACTCTGCTGGCATCCTGCCACGCTCGTTCTACTAGTCTTCGCTGTTCTGCAGTGGGCGCCCATGAAGACGGTACTTCTCGTATGTTGACCGCTTCTCTCTTCCACAGACCATTGAGTATCAGTTGGCGTTCTGACAACTCGGTAGCCCTTCGCAATCGTCTGATGAGTACTTTATAGGCTTGCCGTCTCGCGACCGGGTTGTCTTGTCCTCTCGGAACTGACTCCAGTCAGAATCATTCATATCCCGGCGCTCGGCAGTCCAAGAATGGTGAACACGTGTCCAATCCGATTGTTGCTATAGACGTCGGGACAACTGGCGTTCGTTCGATGTTGTTCGATGTCAAAGGAGCGGTGCTCTCCAGAGCTTACATGGAGTTTGAGAGCAGATTCCCGAGTCCCTCTTGGGTTGAACAGGATGCTGAGAGCTGGTGGACCGCGACGTGTGAGACGCTGAAGCGGATGCTGAAGGACGCACCCTGCAGACCCAGCGAGATTGCTGCTGTGAGCATCACCAACCAACGTGAGACAGTTGTTCCTGTGGACTCGCATGGCAAGCCGCTCCGTAATGCCATCGTGTGGCAGGACCGGCGCACGACCGCCCAGTGTGAATGGATTCGCAACACAGTCGCTCCTGAAGAGGTGTATCAGACGACCGGTCTCACGATAGACCCGTACTTCACTGCTCCCAAACTCCTATGGATGAAGGAGAACGAGCCGGACAAGTTCAGGGCAGCTGAGACCTTCCTGCTAGTGCATGACTACATCGTCTTCCGACTGACGGGACAAAGGGTCACAGACTTCTCGAATGCGAGCAGAACGATGTTGTTCGACATACGGCGAGGTGACTGGTCTGATCGTATGCTTGATGCTCTTGACATCCCGCGTGACAAACTGCCGGCCCCCGTAGAATCGGGGACCGTCGTAGGCGAGACGACGCCGGACGCGAGCCGGGCCACCGGGCTGGCAAAGGGGACGCCCGTAGTAGCAGGAGGCGGCGACCAGCAGTGCGCTGCTCTCGGAGTAGGGGTGGTGCGCCCGGGTTCTATCAAGGCGACCACGGGTACGGGCACATTCATGCTTGCCTATTCGGAGTCAGTACGACTGGATCCTCTCGCCCGCGTCCTGTGCAGCAGGCATGTTGTCCCCGGTGCCTTTGTGGTGGAGGCAAGCATGTTCACCACCGGCTCCGCGCTCAGGTGGTTTCGGGACCAGCTCGGCGCAGAGGAGAGAATGCATGCTGACGAGATGGGTGTTGACCCGTATGATGTGATGACTGAAGAGGCCAGTGCAGTACCTGCTGGGTCCGAGGGCGTCCTCCACTTGCCGCACTTTGTGGGTGCTGGTGCACCGTACTGGAATCCGAACTCGCGCGGTGCGTTTGTCGGTCTTGCTCTTGGTCACACCAGGAAGCATCTGATGCGGGCTGTGCTCGAAGGTGTTGCGTATGACCTGCGGACGAACCTTGATGTGATGAGCGAACTCGTAATCAAGGGCAAAGAGCTCAGAGTGACTGGTGGTGCAGCACGGAGCGAGGTCTGGATGCAGATTCAGGCTGATGTGCTGGGCATTCCGGTGATTCGGACCGAGATGGAGGAAGCCACTGCAGTGGGCGCTGCCATCCTTGCCTGTAAGGGTGTTGGGCTGTTCAAGTCGGTCGCAGACGCCGCTGAGGGAATGGTCCGTGTCCGACCACCGCTAGTACCTACTTCGGCTCACAGGGAAGTATACGACATGGGTTTCAAGAGGTACAAGGCGCTCTACAGCGCCCTGTCTTCACTGTCTCTCTCGTAGACCGTTCATGTGACGCCTCTAGGCTGCGTATACACTCAGCTTGTTCCCCTTGTCGATTACAAGTATCTTGACCTTGGGGTTCTCCGCGATCCACTGGTCTATCACTGACTGGGCGCTGCTGACCTTCACCAGATGGGCCTTCGCCACAGTCTTTTCGTCAAGGGCGGTGAGCATCTTGACTCTCGACACACGCTTGAGCATCTCAGCGAACTTGTATGCCTTGTGCTCGTATAGGTGGTATTTGCTCCCGATTGACGACAGCACCTCATCCAGCGGTGCAGTCAGTCTGTTGTAGAAGTTCTCCACTGCCTCCTGTGGAGCCACGCCGTCTCTGCACTCTGCAAGGAAGAGTATCTCGCCGCCATCAGTCACAGCATTCTTTGTGAGTTCAAGTGCCCGCTGCGCATGATAGAGGCTCTTGTCCTGGGGATAGCCGCCCGGGGAAACGATGACCCTTGATCTCTGTTCCACTCGGAAGCTCGCAGTCCTGTCCAGCACCTCAATTCCTCTCGATGTGACTGGTTCCAATTCACCAGCGTCCGCCCAGACCACCTTTCCGCCGGCGGATATCACAGACAGGGTGAAGGCTTTCGCATGCACTGTTATCATCTCCATTGCTTCCCTCATGTCGTCTGCCAGAGGGTTGTCACGCTTGCTCCTATCAGGATGGTACGGGTGCCTGCCGAATGTGGACTTCGGGTCAAGTGCCATCGCATGGTTCGCTTCGATGGACGCAAAAGCGCAGACTCCAGGAAGGAAGTCCTTCAGTGCATTCGAGTATCCGGCAAAGTAGTGCGCCTTCATGTCCGCCGCTACCACGTAGACATCGTGGCCGACAGCGAGTCTGTTCACAATCACTGGCGTCCCCCTGCTTGTCTCTCCCAGATCCACCATGTCTGGGAGGTGACAGTCATGGATTGACACTGACACACTGGTCACCTTCGCGGCGCGTGCTGCGCTCTTGATTGTCTCAACAATCCGAAGGTTGCCCTCGTGCTCTACCTCGTGAGAGCCTGTCGTGACGATGGCTTGGACTCGCCTGGCTTCCCTGAGCCGGGGCATGATGGCATGAAGCATCTCTGCATGAGGCTCGTCCCTAGTGTGGTCTTCGACGAGCAGACAGACGCTCTTGCCTGCCACCAATGACTCAAGCCTTGCTCCGTGTGGCTCTCTCATGACCCGCTCAAGTTCTGCTGTCGGGTCATCGAGCGTCCTCTCCTGCACTGGCTCAATCAGTCTGTCGATGTTCTCGTCTGGAATGTCAAGCTCAACTTTACCATCACCGTATGAGACCTTCAGTTTCATCGGACTGCCTCAATCATATCAGGTCTGTACATCACAAAAGCGTTCCCCCATGTGCACTTCCAAAAGGGATATCCGGACTCTCTCAGACTACCGAACCATGTCCGGTGCGAACGACGCATCGCAGTCGGGAAACTCGGAGCTGGGACGCTGGCTTGCCATAGCATCCGAACTTCCATGTGCGGAAATTGCATTCCTGTTTGCGGGGCAGGTTGTTGGTCAGTCGATTAGTGGAGTTCAGGGGAGTGTCACGGGCGGATTGATTGGAGCACTCCTCGGGTTCCTCATCGGTGCGTACAGTGTGTACCTGAGCGTACGGTCCTATGAGCGGAGCTCACAGTCTCCTCCGGTCAGGAAGCCATACATGCCCTCTATGGAGGAGATACTACGAGAGCCTGACTTTCTGAAGTCTAAAGAGCAAGAGCGTGAGCCACGCGAGTGACACTCAGTCCTCGAACGCGGAGTCATCTTTGTCAAGCACTTCAAGCACAATCTTGGTTGCGGATCGTCCGACGCCTGCGATGATTATCTGGACAAGTAATGCGATGAAGAACACACCCATGGCCACCCCGAATATTCTCAGGGATATCGATGTGCCAGCGAATGGAATCAAGTAGTTCTTGTCGACCAGATACCACACGTAGACGCCTGTCATGGCCATGAGGGTCACGAGGAGAGCATATGTGTAGACCACCGTCTTGACGCGTGGGGTATCCATTGGTACCTCTCTCACGCCATGGCCGACGACAGCGTCCCCAATCCTCCTTGAGAACCTGACGAAGACACTAAGAGCTGCAAGGAAGACAAGAAGTGTCACCACGCTTCCGACGAGCAGCAGAAGTATCTGCAGGTCGATGTCTAGACTCGGTATCAACCCTCCGATACCGTAAGCAACCAGAGCACCAATCATGACTATGACTGATATGATCTGGAGGACAAAGGTGATTGTGGCCGAGCTTCTGAACAGATTACCAATATCAAAGGAGTCAACTATCCGTTTCGTCAAGGTCTCCACCGTTCCATCTCTTTGTCCCGCGCGTCTTTTGAACTCTTCTCTGACAGGACTATGCTGACTTGTCGGTTCGGTTCGTCAAGCTTATATCCCGTGTACGGCCGGACTCCTGTATTCCCCTTTGGACCAAAGGGATGAGGTCGAAAGAATGTCCTTCAGGGCTGCTAATGAGTACGCCTTCGTCAATGCTCGAGTCCGAGGGCTCAAGTTTCGGTTCTTGGGCATAGGCGATTACGAACGGCTCGTGCAGTCTGCAAGCTACGACGAGTTCGTAAGAACTCTTCTACAGACCTACTATGGACCGGCCATAACCCGTGAGTTTCCATACGGTGAGCCGTCACCAGAGGACCTAGCGCTCATCTTGGGCAGAGAGTTCGCAGGCGTCATTCATCGGCTCTCACGTTCTCTGACTGGGCGAGTCCGTGAGTTCGCAAGCTCCTACATGAACATGTTCTTGGCAGAGAGTCTGAAGTCGCTCATCCGCGGGCTGCATGTCGGCCTTGACAAGTCTGAGATTCTTCGCTTCTCGGTTCCAACCTCGCCCTCCCAAGCTGAGGTGTTCTCGCATCTTGTCGAGGCTGGCTCTGTGATCCGAATGGTGGAGGAGCTGCCCTACCCAGATGTGAAGCTAGCTCTCTTGACCCGGCTGAGCTTCTACGAGGAACTCGAGTCTACTGCCCCTCTGGAGGTGGCGCTTGAGGAGTGGTATCTCCGGTCAGTACTGAAGTCCATGGACGAGTTTCCTGACATGGACCGACACAGGATTGTGAGTTTGCTTGAGCCCAGAGTAGTCCTTCGCAACATGATTGCGATTCTGCGAGCGGCAGTCCTACAGTTCAACCCGCGCGCTCTTGACCTCTCACTCGTCAGGTTCACGGCGCGGTCGAACGCGTTGACCGCAATGCTTCGTTCACGTCCATCGTGGCGTGAGGTGTTCTCTGCTCTTGAGAATACCAGATATGCCCCTCTTGCTGGTAGACTGGCCAGAATCTATGAGCAGGACCAGAACTTGGCTGAGATTGAGTTGGCTGTAGAGGACCACTTGGCGCAGCGTATGAAGGTCCAGCTCGCAGCATTTCCATTTCACCCCGGGACGGTGTTTGGTTTCTGTAGCTTGAAGTACATCGAGATCAAGAATCTGAGGTCCATTGCTGTTGGGATTGAACGAGGTGAGTCTGCCGAGGTGATCCGGCGGATGATTACCATCTGGTAGTGGAGGAAATCAAATCGTGAGAATCGAAACACGGACTAGCAGTCTGAAGATGTTCATCCTTGGTGTTCTGACCTTTGGTCTGTTCATGGTAGTCGTACCACTGTCTGTGAGTGCATACTCATTGACGAACGGTGTCGGCCTTGGAGTCATGCAGACCAGTGATGGCGAGGGATTCGCAATTCTCGGCATCGCAATTGGTGCTGGATTGGCAGTCGGGTTGGCTGGCTTTGGCGGCGCCATAGGCATGGGGACTGCGTCAGCCGCTGCGCTTGGTGCAATTACGGAGAAGCCTGAGACGTTCGGGAAGAGCATTCTCTACGTCGTCTTCATCGAGGTCATCGCGATATATGGATTCGTCATCGCCTACATGCTGCTGGGTCACCTGCCCGCTCAGCTAGCCGGATGATGCATGGACTCACCGAGAGTCGAGGCGGCAGGTCTGTATGACTTGTCGGCCTCTGGCAATCACGAGTCTTGGAAGAGTGCTCTGGTGACAGCCTCTCTGACCTCTCCGGCCAGTCGGTCCATCCTCGCTTCAAGGGTGTTGTCAACTGACTTCCTCTTGTCCACGGTGCGTATCACTACTCCACCGGAAGAACGAACAGTTTCCGACGCGATTTCAAGACTGACCGGGCGACCTGTCTTCTCCTTGATTGCCTTCTTCAGTGAGGCTACGTCCACTTCTCTGCTCGAGCCATCTGGAATGACCAGTTCCAGTTCTTGAGCGTCAAGAGCGACCGCCGCCTCCACGACGAGCCTGGTGAGCGCTTCCTTTCCCTCTGCCCCCTCGAGAGTCTTTCTGGCCTTCTCCATGACCGCCGCGACCACCTCTCCAACGATTTCCTCCTTGGCTTCCAGTATTCTGTGTTTGGACTTTAATCGGGTGCTCGCCTCATACTTTGCCAGCTGCGCCTTCGCGTCCGTCTCAGCCTTGGTTGTCATGGACACTTTGAGACGTCCCGCCTTTTCCATTGCTTCTCTGAGGAGCTGGTCCTTTACAATCTGGGCTTCGTTGATGATCTTCTCCGCCCTCTCCTCAGTCTTCCTGTTGATTGTTTCGATTATGCTCGTGACTCCGCTCACTTCGACGTTCCCTCCATGAGAAGCCGTCTGACAGCAGCCTCCATCGCGCTCTTTCTATTCTTCTCTGCTCTGCTCCGTATCTCAGCAACCGTCCTCTCTGTCTGACTCTGAATGACAGCTTCTATCTCGTTGCGTTTCTGTTCGAACTCGGTCTTCAGATGCTGCATGTGTGCTTTGGCCTCGGCCTCGGCTCTCCGCAGAATCTCCTCCGCTTCCCTTTCAGCACTCTCTCTGATCTCACGGGCCCTTCTCTCAGCCTCCTCAATTCTCCTCTGCGCCGCTCGCTCAGCTTCTGCTATCTCTTCCATTTCGTCGCGAGGTTCAGTCACTGCAGCACACCTCTGCATCTAGTAGAGTCGTCGTGGCCCTCGCCTTGCTGATAAACATTGACCTGCGTCATAATCTTTATCAAGTCCGCACAGGAGGGCGTCAGGAGACCTGAAGTCAGGTCCCCATTCCCAGCCCATCCTCACGGTGAAAGCAAACATGCGTCTCACAATGAGTCCCGCCAAGATGCTTGTCGCCAAGGTTGTAACACACCGCGACTTCGAGAGGGAGGCAATACTGGCGGTCGAGGAGTTTGGGCTCTTCGAGTTCATTGATGTGCGCCACCAAGCGGGATTCACAGAGGTGAAAAAGACTAGGGACGAAGAGACCGTCTACACGGCCCTCGACAGAGTGTCTAATCTTGTCACGGCACTTGGGCTTGACCCATCACACGGCACTGGCAATCGTGTTATAGTGGATGACCGGCAGCTCACATCCACTCTGGAAATGGCTGCAGAGCTGCTGCGGTCGGTTGAGCCTGAGGTGCTGGAGATTGGAAAGACGCTGGCAGCCGCACAGCTTGAGCTTGACCGACAGAGAGGTGCCTATCACGTTGCATCGTCCGTGCAACCACTCGGGCTTGACCTCGGTCGCATAGGTACTTCTGAGTATACTTACACAGCTGCCGGAGTGTTCATGACTGACAATCTTGATAGAGTGGAGTGGGGCATAAGAGAAGTCACTGAGAACGCATACATTCTGAAGTCAGTGAAGAGAGACAAGGCCACAGTGGTCGCCCTCAGCGTTCCGGTTGACAAGAAGAGTGCTGTGGACAGGGTGCTGGCGGCTCTTGGATTCGAACCGTTCAGTGTTCAGCCAGAGTCCGCAGGACCCCCTGAGCAGATAGTGCAGCGGGTCAGTCAGCGTATCAGCGCTCTCGAGGCGGAGATTGCCAAGCTCACAGCCCGAAGACAGATGATTGCAAGAGAGTGGGGTCCCAGAGTCCTAGCCACACTGGAGGCCCTCACCATTGAAAAACGCCGTATCGACGTCAAGACTAACATCGTCTACAGCGAACAGGCACTGAAGTTCTGGGGCTGGATTCCCGAGGGTGCCGAAGAGCGTCTTGAGCGGCTGCTCAGGTCGCGCATCGGTACAGCCCTAGAGGTGAAATTCGAACGACCCGACTTTGCGGAACATGACTCCCCTACGCATCTTGACAACCCGTCAATAATGAAGCCCACGGAGGCAGTCATATTCGCTTATGGCGTGCCATCCAAACATGACCTTGACCCGACGAAGATCATGTGGCTGACCTTTCCATTCATCTTTGGCATGATCTTTGCAGATGTGGGTCAGGGCTTTCTGATTCTCCTCATCGGTCTTGCAGCATGGAGAGCTAAGAGGAAGGGACAGAACTGGGGCTCCATGCTAGGCTACCTTCAGACTGGCGCAGAGGGCCTTGTATTGATGGGACTCTTCTCAATGCTGGGAGGTCTCCTCTTTGGCAGCTTCTTTGGTGCAGAGACCGTCATTGAGCCCCTGTGGCCAATCTTTGCTCACACAGACGAGTCGGGTCAGGCAAACCCCTGGCGAACAGCGCATATGCTCAAGCTCTCAGTGGAGATTGGCGCACTCCAGTTGCTGATGGGCATCGGGCTGAACCTCTATAACAAGCTGAAGCACCGGTCGTACCGCGAAGCCCTCGTATCCCTGTCATACATGTGGGTCTATCTGGGTTTCATCAACCTCCTCTTTGGTGTGAGTCTAAACAACATTGGGACTTGGTTCAGCATGGAGGGAAGCATGCATCTGTGGATTCCGCTGGCAGGTATTGGGTATGGTACCGCGAACAATGGTGTGTATCCTCCTCTGCCGGTGAGCCCGCTTGTCTGGACCGTCGCCACATTCATTGTGCCGTTCGTCATCATGCTCATGAGTTCTCTCAAAGGTGGGCTGGATGGCGTTGTACAGTTTCTCGAATACACCATCGGGATGATTAGCCACACCGTTAGTTATGCGCGTATCTTTGCTCTGAACACAGTCCACATGATTCTCAGTGCGGTGTTCCTCTCACTTCCCCCTCTTCTGGTCATAGAGTTCTCCGAATTCTCGCTCTTTGGTATGGACATCATACCTGCCCATGTGTTCCACGACGGGCATGAGGTGGTGCCTTATCTTCCTCTCCTTGGCGCCGTGCTTGGAACACTTGTGGTTGGTGTGCTGGAGGGGCTCTTGGCCTTCATGCATACACTGAGGCTCCACTTCGTTGAGTGGTTCTCCAAGTTCTATCACGGCGGCGGTGTCCCGTTTACCCCCTTCTGCGTCAAGAGACTCCACACTGAAGTGGGGGCAAAGACTCTCACAGTGGCGCTCAGTGTGGGGACTAACGAATGACAACCAGGCAGTGCTACTCGCTGCCGGTGCCGCCTAGGTATAGGGCCGCCAGTTCCGTGTCTCCCTTGTAGGTGGGCGGCTGATTGTTAGCTATCCGCTGCCCGTTCTCCCAGGACACCCTCGCAAGCAGGTCGGTCGTTCGCGCCTTTGAGTCAACCGCTTGTGCTGTCTGCAGGTCGCCCAGCTGCTGGAAGACCTGTGCCGCCACCGTGTAGTTTCCCACAGCCTCTCGGAGTAGGTCTGTGGCCTGCGTGAAGTACCTGCGTGCCTTGGTGGAGTCCCCCTTCTTTGAGTGGAACTCGGCTAGAAAGTCACTCTTTGCAGCCTCAATCCTGGAAATGTCGCCTTTGAGTTTCATCACGACCCCCTGAAGCTGCTTCACCTGATCGTCCACGCTGTTCTTCTTCCGGATGGCCTTCTTCTTCACACTGTCAAGTTCGTGTGCGGCCGCCTCAAATGAGGCCACACCATGCTTCAGTCTTTCTCCGGTGCTGTCGTGAGAGCGCAGTGCCCTGTCGACAAGCTCCTCGTCGTTTGCCAGTTCCAGACTCTCCTCCTGTGACTCTATCCTCTTGAAGACGCCCGACCGCTCAAGCTGGGTTCTGAAGGCCCACTGTTCTGACTGTCTGATGAAGGCCTGTGCTTCGGATGCATATGCGGTCGCGAGCGCCAGCTTGCCCATGTCGGTGAGTTCTTCCGCCTTGTCATTCTCGCCGATGATCTTGTAGTATGTGGAAGCCTCGTCGGCATGTAGGTTCTCAAGAATGCGGGACATGATGAACTTCACACCCGGCTCAAGTTGAGAACTCAGCTGGAACTGTATGACATACTTCGCATTGGCCAGCAATGCGAGTACTCTGTTGCGAAGATTTGCGACCTCTTCGTCCTCCTCCTCCAGACTCAGAAGTATTCCTAGGCTTGACAGTGCTTCTCTTATCTCTTCCAATGCCTCTGATGCATCCTCTCCCAGAGAGGTCCTAGCATGGTCCATGGCCTTGCTTACGCTCTGAATCAGCCCCTCCTTCCGGATGCCCTTGGCCAACTCAATCTGATCGATGATGCCACTAGTATTGTCGCCGCCGTTCTTCAACTTCTCCTCCACAAAGGCAAAGATTCGCAGGTTCTCCTTCAGAGCCGCTGTCAGTTCTCGCGTCTGTGACAGCTTCTCTGCTTTTCTCAGGTCCCTGAATATCTCGCCGAGGACCACCATTGCTTCTGCCTTGTTGTCGACCCTTAGTAGAGCTGACAGCTCCTTGACAGATGCCTCTGCCTTGCAGAATAGTGACTGGGCCTTCTTGTGGTCGCGGTCTCGTTGCGACTGCTGCACATTCGACTGGAGCTGTGGCACCTCCGCAAACAGCTTTCCGGCTCGTCCATAGGCCTCTGAGGCCTCCATGTATAGTTTCGAAGCGTCCTCGAGGTTTCCTGCTCTCATCTGAGCATCTGCGATGTCATTGTACGTCATGGCGATGTAGACCTCGCAGAGACCTGCCGTGTTCTGCTTCCAGGCCCTGATTGTCGGAAGCATCGTCTCCCCTGCTTGAGTCTTCTCAAGTGCTGCAATTGCCTCGTTGTACAGGTCTGTGGCTTGTTCGTATATGTAGGCGCCAAGAATGTCCTTCCACACGAGCTCGTCAAACGGGTTGAATGCCTGTCTGAATGTGCTCTCCAGAGAGATCAGCTCGTTGAGAAACTCATCATGAAACTCTGCCTCAGCCACCTTGTTCTTGCCCTCTATCTCTGCGAGTTCTTTCTGGTCTGAGAGCCCCGACTGACTCAGCAGCCTGTGCGCCATGTTGCCCAGTGCTACTCTTCTGAGCTTCTGAGTCCCGTCTGTGCGCCGAGGAACGGCAGCAAAGGGCTTCTCAATCATCGTCATCACGGTGGCCATGAGACGAGATGCACTTCTTTTCTTGTCCTCGTGCTCGGTCGCCACAAACGGACCGCTTGATGCAGCAGCCTGATGTAGCCACGAGAGCACCCTCGCCATCCATATGTCTGCAAGGTTCCTCTGGGCCTGAACCTGCAGTTCCTTGAGAGCGTTCTCCAGCTGTTCGCGCGTGTTCTCATCGGCCTGCTGTATTCTCTCTCTCAGGTAAGCGATGTCGAAGTCCTCTCCCATGAGCTGCTCGGTAAAGTCCGCAACCTCCGCGTAGAGCTGAGTGAAGGTGTCATGCATCTGTATGCGTTTCTGCTCGATGCCCTCCTGGTCATCAATGTCATGAAGGGCAAACTCTCTTACTGCGTCTTGTGCATCCAGATTGAGACCGAACAGCCGGTGTGTATGTACTTGGATATCATCTGGCGTAGAGGGAGCTGATGCCTCCGGCTCCTCGTCGTTCGACTTGCGTCCTATCACATTGGGCAACTGCAAGACCTCGTGAGCACACGCTCTGGGCTGTTTCACTTCAGGTACTACTTAAGAGTAGCTGAGACCTCTTGAACCGCACTGCGTATGCGCCTGTTCCCCCGGAAGCGGGCACTCATGGACATCTTATGACTGGGATTGCGCATCCTCAGCCAGAATCTGTGACGAGGTCTTTCGGTACTTCAACCGGCTTCGAGAAGGCGTCACAGTGCGGTTGCATGGCACTCACACGTCTTCATCTCTGACCGCGTCCATCTGACAATGAGCTGTCGATATAGCCCAGTCTCCTGTCACCTACATGAGCGACTCGAGTGTGGCTGCGAGCAGCTGCCCTACTCTCCACTCTTTCTGAACTTTATCTCTCTCCCATCACGGTACTTGACCAGATGCCCGTCACCGACAAGCTTGTTCAGAACCTCGCTTGTCCTGGACCGGGACTTGCCCCACTTCTCTGCGAGTTCTGCCGCTGTCAGCCCCGACTTCGCCCCCTCGACCAATCCTACCAGTCTTGCCCATGCGGCGTCGTGTTTCATGCACTCGGTCAGGCTGTCTGATATGCTGTACACACCGCTCTCTGGTCTTGCAACACTTCCCCTCTCTTGTAGCCGATTCTTCAACTCGGTCACTGTTTCTCTCAGGGACTGGACTGTCCGTTGCAGTTCACGTATCTCGTCCTTCAGACGGTTGATCTCGTCATTGGACAGCTCGTTCGCCCCCTAGCACTCGTCGTCCCTTTCAAGTCCGAGAACGTTTCCCTTCTTGATTCTCAGATAGTTGTTAGCCGACGTCTTGAACTCGAATCTTATGTCAGCTGTCGTCGTGTACTGCTCTGTCCCCCTTCCGTCTTCCATTGCGCCAGGTACTTGCACAGTTGCTGGTGCTTCGCGCCTCAGTATCTCCTCACTATCCGTCCGTAGAGGGTTAGTGGTGGACTCCTCGGAGAGAATCTCCTCAAAGGGGCTCCCAACCTTAATGGCCTCGGTTGCTTCAATCAAGGCATACTCAGCACATCGACTTCTTAGCAAATTGGCCAGGATCTCCTTGGTCTCCTTGGCACAACTATCTCTCTTGTGATGATAGACCATGTGCGCTCACCGTCAACAACAGTCGACAACAATCGACAACTATCAACAGTTACTCGTGAGCAGTTATAAAGCTTCGGTCGTGTCTGAAATGTCTTCTGCCATTGCTCTGGCGAACGTCATGTATCCGGTGTGGCCCACCATCCATGTTGTGGGTCTCGTCTTTCCCTCTCTGACCAGTATCTCTCTCTCCATGACCTCAAGTGTCTTTATCATTCCCCACTGTCCGCTCTCTGCCAAGGCCTTGCAGGTCTTCATGACCTGCTCAATCGTTGGACTGTAGCTTGCGAGCACATGGCTTGGCTTGAGCACCCGGTGCGCCTCATTCACCAGTTCCCAAGGTGTGGCAAGGTCAAACACAACAGCATCGACTTCTGCCTCTTCTATGCCTGACATGACGTCCTTGTGATGCATGGTCACATTATCAAGAAGACCGAATCTCTCAAGGTTCTTCCGTGCGCCCTCATACATGTCGTCCCTGACCTCGTAGGTGTAAACGCGACCAGTTGGTCCGACATGTCGCGCTAGGATACCAGTGAGTGCCCCTGATCCTGTGCCCGACTCGACCACATGTGACCCTGCAGAGATGCCCGCCTCAATCAGTATAGTCGCAGCGTCCTTCGGGTAGATTATCTGCGTGTTCCGCCCCATTGCAATCTGGATGTCTGTGTGGCTGGGTCTATGAATCTGGAATACCTGACCCGAATGGCTGGTGACTCTGATGCCGTACGGCCGGCCGATAATGTCGTCGAACTCTATTATTCCCTTGTTCGAGTGGAACTTCTCGCCCGCTTTGACACGCTTGATCCAGGTCCTCTTGGCATCAAGGAAGATGAACACAATACTTCCGTCTTGTATGAGGTCAGGCATACGCAGGCGACCAGTCGGACTGGTTTTGAGTCTTGCTACGAAACAGTACTCGCGCGCAAAACCTTATCCGCATACTGGTGGCCCCTAGACTGAAAGGACATGGACGAGAACAACCCACCGCCGCATGATGACCTCGGAGCATCGTCTGGAGGCGACTCATCGCTCGGAGAGCTCATTCCCAAGCAGCTGCTGAGTTTTCATCCATTAGTCACCGAGCCGCTCGACCTGCTGGTGGACGCGGAAGTCGGAGTGGTGTTGGGAAGGTCTGAGTCGTTGCACCGAAAGTATGGGAAGATTGGTCTCGGTATGCTGGGCGCTGTGTGCGAGTCTTCCGACGACCCTCTCCTGTCCCTGCTAGGCATGCCAGTCCATCTCGACTTGATTAGTCCACATGTGACCCTTGTTGCAGGAAAGAGGGGGTCGGGCAAGAGCTATACCCTGGGGATTGTGGGGGAGGAGCTTGCCAGAGCAATGGCCCGCCAGGAGATTGAAGTCGCTGTTGTTATCATCGACGCGGTCGATGTGTTCCGTCAGATGGTGGAACCCAACGAAGAGCAACGAGACCTTCTGAGCAAATGGGGGCTTGAGGCATCGGGCTTCAATGCTTCGGTGTACATCCCAAGGCGGACATACGAAGGCTTGCCCGAAGAAGTGCGGCAGAAGTCGCGTCTGTGTCCTCTGACAATAAGCCCTGCTGAGCTGTCTACCTCTGACTGGGGCTACGTACTGGAAAAGGAGGGCCAGCTATCCACAGCAATTGACAATCTCATCAGTGACGTCATAGAATCGCTGCGAAAGGGGTATGTTCTGGAAGATGGTGAGGTCGTGTCCCCACGGCCTGACTTCAGCATCACTGATATGATCAACTGCATCGAGACTAACTCTCGTATCGAGGAGTTGTACAAGCCTGCCACGAAGATGGCACTGATTCAGAGGCTGAAGAGAGCACAGCGTCTGGGAGTCTTCCTACCCAGAGGCACAAGCGCTCAAGACTTGGCAGTCCCCGGTAAGGTGACTATCATTGATGTTGCACCGCTTGGCTCCGATGCCGAAGCGGTCCTGGCCATCCTCACCAGCATATTGTGTCGCCAAGTACTCACGTATCGGATGGCTTGGACCGAAGAGGGCACAAGTGCGAGAGAGCAGCTTCCGCCCACATGGTTGATTATCGACGAGGCACATATCCTTGTGCCAAGGTCCGGAACGACCCCGGCGAAGGGCGCCATCATCGGGTATGCGAAGCTAGGCCGGAGGTTTGGCTGCAGTCTTGTGCTGTGCACACAACAGCCGTCCGCAGTGGCTGATGAGGCGATATCCCAGGCGGACATAGTACTCTCCCATGCGTTGTCTCTGGATGCTGACATCAAGGCCCTCCAGCAGAGAGCGCCCGCCGTAATGCCGAGTCTGTTCAAGGAAAAGGCGTTCATCAGCGGTCTTCCGAAGGGTGTCGCAGTGGTATTTGACCAAGTCACTGAGAACAAGAGGGGCTTTCTGATGCAGGTGCGACCTCGAATCTCCAAGCATGGTGGCACCGACAGACTGTCCGCACTGTTTGAGGCCGCGAGCATAGTCGGCCAAGAACCATCGGTCACACCTGAAGGGGTGCAGGAGGCAGAGTTCGTTGAGGCCGAAGTGACTCATGCTGACGACGACGTGTCATACAGCCTCCCTGCTGTCTCACCACCTCCACTGAGACTGAGCCGTACTGACTGGGAACGCCTTGATGAGCACATCAGGGACTACATAGCGGCCATGCTTGACAGGCGTATGCAGGAGCTGCTGCTAACCGACGAGCCCTCGCCTGTCCGAGAAGTGAGTGCCAGCATGGTCGCCGCTCCTCCAGATACGCGCGAGACCTCCGCTCCCACTCCACAGGCTGAGGAGTCGATACCGTTCGATGCGAGTCGCGTTTTGGTCAAGAAGTTCGGCCCGCTTACAAGGTCTCTTCTCGAGAGATCTCTGACGCGTACTCTGCTCTACGCAAGAACTCCTCATGAGTATCTCTTTCCGATGGGCACAATTCATCGAGTGAACTGGTCGATCATGAGCGAGTCTGTGAGTGCTGCGACGCTGGTGGCGGCAGTCATCGCACGTCTTCAGAGCGCAGGGATGAGTGTGGTGTCGGTGAGAGAGGACTCCGGTGTCACATTCGTCTTCCTCTCCAAGAATGTGACCAAAGCAGCGTTGATGGTTGGTGAGAGTCAGGGTCTGGTATGTGTCCCGGTCGTGATAGCCGGTCCCGACGCGCGACCTGTGAATGCAGTGGCAGACAAGCTACGCACTCTGACATGACTCTCAACATGCTAGAACTTAAAAGCAGAGTCCTCACTAGGCGACATGGGGTGTGAAATTGGCAAAGGCAGATGTGAGACCACCAGTCAATCTGAAGATCGCTTCGATGACAGACCTTGCTCGAATGCTGGTCTCATGGTCACAGAGAGACCGTCCTGCAACCATGCTATACTTCGAACATAAGGGGCAGCACATATTCGGAACTCTCATCTCGAATCACGGTTATTACGAGATGTATGGACTTCCACTGTGGATATACACCGAGGGCAATGGTCCTCCAAAGGGGAACTTTCTTGTCTATCGATCTCGACCAAGAGAGGCAGTAGAGTTTGTGGAGACCGTTGACTCGGAACCTCTCGTAGTGTACCTTCCAATCATCCGACTTGATGGTCCACTTGAGATCTTGGACCTCTAGTCAGCGGAAGACGGCCAGGTTGCAGGTCTGGTATGGTCTACGGTCCTGCAACAGCCGCTGCAAAGTCGGACGGTCAATGTCTTGGCCGTGAGGACCAGAACGTCTGTGTATGGTCCCCTAGCCATGTCCTGAGGTCTTGAATCATCAGTCCGTGGTCAAACGCAAGTTCGTCTGACTGGAGACTGCCGAGTTCTCGCCACTGTGCTTCCTGTGCATCATCGCCCCCTCTTGCTTCTCCCTCGGTTGGTCTGGCCACGAACGTCACCGTGATGTAGTGACCTCTTGGATCCCTGTCAGGTGCGCTGTAGACTCCGAGCAGGCCGATGATCTGAGTCTTGACCCCGGTCTCTTCAAGCGCCTCTCGCACAGCCGCATCCTCAACGGTTTCTCCGAGCTCTACATGTCCCCCGGGTAAGACCCATCGCCCTTTGAACGGCTCGATACCTCGTCTCACAAGTAGTATTCGCTTTCCGTCTGTGATTGCAATATCGACAGTAGGGGTCGGATTCCTATGCATGTCAGTACATCTCCCTTGGCGATGCTCTCATGAAGTTCGCCAGTATCACTGCAGCGAATATGATGAACGCCAGCCAGACAACAAGCGTGACGATGATGAGTTCCGCCTTGAAGAATACCTCTACCACAAGAAACAACGCGACGACAACCACATTCGCTGCACCGCCCATTGTGCTGTTGTCACGGACTCTCAGGCGCCACTTGACTAACAGCAGGATGCCTACTATTGCGAGAGAGATGTAGTTGATGTAGTTGGTGAAGAGTTCAGACAATCCAAGGAACACGTAGAAGCCCAGAGGTGTATAGACTGTAGGTAGGTACGTATACGTGAACACCATGAAGAGGACTGCCTCAAGTATCCTGATACGATTGACGGGTGGGCTGGTATAGACAACGCCATAGACACCTCTGTCGTACTCCTGTGCCGCGAAGTAGATGAAGTGAAGTGGTGCGCCGAAGCTCAGCGCGTTCACAAGGCACTGTGACACCCCATAAGTGACCGCAAAACCGTACCCGCTCCACGCTTCCATTACTCCCTCTCCGACCTGCAGGTAGTTGGGTATGAACTGCACCATTATGAGTATCGGCAGGAGGCAGAGGACCAGCGCCACCAATAGCGCTACTGCAGAAGCAATCTTGCCGACACCAAGCTTTCCCACTCCCAGACGGTAGATGACCGTTCCTGCAAGAAGCAGTCCACCAATGATAGAGAGCACTGGCGTCGCCAGTGGGAGGATGAAAAACACCAATACGAATGCGGCGTTTGTCCCATAGAAGACACGCCATCTGAGTGGTATGGCCGCGGTGGTCTCCCGCATCAGGTGGACTGTGTTGGCCAGTCTGTATCGCTCAATGTATATCGAAGCGACCCACGTGAGGGAGAAGACGGACGGCACCAGGACCTGATGGAACAATAGGTCCATGAGTGGCTCGCCGAACGGGGTCATCCTGAACGGAAGGATGAACATCAGCAGGAAGAAATAGAACGGGGCGAGCACTGCAATCAACACAACGACAACCCTTGTCATCATCCAGTCTGGCAAGGCGAATCCTCCATTCAGTCCGTCCATCAAATCGGATATAAGTATGCATGACCTTACCATCGACAGTCCCGTTCAGGAGAGACAATGACTTGTTCAAGAGCAAACTCTCTGCTGCTTCATTTGTGAGAAAGTCGAAACTGATTGTGGGGTTGGACTTGACTGCCACGATGAGCACCACGCCCATGGACAACCGGGCAGAGCTGGATCGGATGGAGCGTGAGGCACTCCGCATCATCACACAGACTGCAGACTACGCTGTGGCGTACAAGTTCAATCATCACATCCTTCTTCCTCTCGGGCTGTTTGACCGGATTCCACGGCTGTTGAAAGCAGTTCATGACCAAGGTCTTCTTGCCATAATGGATGCGAAAGTCAACGACATCGGGGACACGAACGAGTGGATCGCCCGCTATTACTTTGATGCAGGATTCGATGCGCTGATTGTGAACCCGCTAGTTGGCTGGGAGGGAGGTCTCCAACCAGTGTTCGAAATGGCCCGGAACAGAGGCCGTGGCATCATAATGCTCTGTTACATGTCTCATCCGGGAGCATCACAGGGCTACGGACTCACGGTGGCCACCGACGAGAAGATGAAACACCATGAGCCGCTCTATGCCACGTTCGCAAGACGTGCCAAGGCGTGGGAAGCAGATGGTGTAATTGTGGGTGCAACTTACCCAGACAAGATTCGCGAGGTCAAGAGGATCCTGGGTGATGCGGTCCCCATAATGAGCCCCGGGGTCGGTGCACAGGGCGGCAGTGCTCGGGAGGCCATTCAAGCGGGTGCATCCTATGTGATTGCGGTCAGGTCTGTGATCAATGCACCAGACCCGGCAGCGACTGCACGAGCGCTCGTGGAAGAAACACGATAGTTCCCGCCTTATCACAAGATTGGACGACAGGGCCGTCGCGAAGTCTGTCCGGAGTCGAGCGTTCGTCGGGAGTGCTGTCCCTCTCGCGGCCCAGTGAAGAGCAGACTCTCAGAGCATGGATGACATTGCGAGCGTGTTCGATGCTCCCGGTACTGGCAATCTGGTGTCTGCGCATGACTCATGGCACCAGTGCGAGGCATCTGGAGGTCCTGTGCCGTGGATCTCGGAGAAGTTGTATTCCGTCATGACCAGTACGCCTAGCAACGCGCAACTTCAGAGCCATTCCATGTTGATGGCGGGTGGGGGCTCGTACACAAGTGTACATCCTCGTCTAGAATGGGTCATTTTGAGTCAGAAACAAATATAGCGGGATGGCGTCCCTATAGTCCGTGGATTGCACACTTCTGGACATGCACACAAGTGTACATCATCCTCCTCATCAGTGGTGGTATAGTGATGTCATTCACAGGCTTGACCGGAGCGGCTTACTATGGCTAACAACTCTGGCTATGGTTTTGCCACATGGACCTCCTTCATTGAGGAGAGTCAGATTCGTGCGCTTCTGAAATACAATGTTCGATACTACTTTGCGGGTGGAAAACCGGGCATAATACCCACGACGGTGTTTGCAGACATCATGAGGGACTTGAGCGAGCAGTACAGGAAAAACCCTGCATTGGCTGTCGAGGACCTCAATTACGGACCGACGGGTGGCCATCCTTGGTTCTTGAAGACGTTGGCAAAGAGGCTTCATGATGTCAGAGGGATTCCGATAGACTGTGAGACCCAGTGGGACCGCGTCTCAATCACCAATGGCTCGCAGCAGGCTCTGTATGCGCTGCTGGACA
This sequence comes from Candidatus Thorarchaeota archaeon, assembly GCA_013388835.1. Lineage (NCBI taxonomy): Archaea > Promethearchaeati > Candidatus Thorarchaeota > Candidatus Thorarchaeota archaeon. The sequence continues at coordinate 43,483 of JACAEL010000072.1, forward strand.
CACTGATCGACCCCGGAGACGTGATAATCACTCCCTCTCCATCGTACTTGGGCTTTCTCGTGCCTGCTGTGAAACTCGGTGGGAGAATCGTCACGGTGCCCACAGACCTAGACGGAATAATCCCTGAGTTCGTCGAGAAGGCAATCTTCGTATCGAAGATGCGGTTCGGCAAGACTCCAGACATACTGTACGTGGTCCCGGACTCGGACAATCCCAAGGGCACCACGCTTCCGGCAAAGAGGCGAAAGGAGCTCTTCGATATCTGCGAGAACCACAACGTACTGTTGATTGAGGACTCCGCCTATGCTGAGATCCAGTTCAAGAAGAACCCGCCGCCGATAAAGACCTTGGACAAAGACAACACGCGAGTTGCCTATCTGGGCACCACCAGCAAGGAGGCTGCTGTGCTTCGGGTCGGCTACTCAGTACTTCCTGTCAATGTCAGGGAACAGGTCCTCAAGGACAAGGGATACTTGGACCTCTGTACATCCAGTATGGTTCAACGAATACTCGACGTCTACTACCGCGAGCACATTGACCAAGCAATGCGCGAAGGGATTCCCAAGTACAAGGAGCGATGCGAAGCCATGGCAAAGGCCATTGACAAGTCCTTTCCAGCCGGAGTCCGGACAGACCCAACTGGCGGCTTCTTCATATGGTGGCAGAGTGAGGACTCCAGCTTCAAAAGCAGCGAGTTCATGATGGAGGTGGCCATACCCAACGATGTGATGTACGTCCCCGGTGCGCCGTTCTACCCCATCACTGGCTTCTCGCTCACTGAAGACGGCTCTGACGTTGTACCCAGCCGACCTGAGCACAACACCATGCGCCTTGGTTTCTCCTATGCATCACCTGAACTCATCGCCGAGGGAATCGAACGTCTTGGAGGGCTTCTGAGCAAGCACCTCAAGTAGGTCGGGAGAAGTGAGAGCCCGGTTGTGGCCGGGTTCTCCCTCTAAGCCATGAAGTTCACGAACAATGTGGAGCCATTCTTGAGCGCACTGTCGTACGCCCTCTCGTATGGTCCCATGAGGTCTCTGAATCCTGCGTTGACTGCCCACTCAATCCACGACCAAGTGGACTCTTGACCCAGCTTGCCCAGTGTGTACTGCCCGAACGCCCAGCTCAAATAGCACTCCAAGTCGAACTTCAGTCTATGGTTCTCCTCATTCGTCATGTCCGCTTGCTCCAAGAGCTGCTTCAGTGTGGAGTTGGCCTCACTGTGGGCCTGTGAGATCAGTCGCTCAAGTTCACTGACTCTGGAGTTCATGTCATCAGGTCTGCCCTTCTTCCTTGCACGAGCAATCGATCCCAACAGCCCAAACACCGCCTGTGACTGTATCACACTCACTTTGGCCTCTTTCAGTCTGGCAGCCATGCTCTCTCCCCAAGGCGTGTTGAAGTAGACCCGTGGGTATTTCACGAACATCGGAAAGGTGATGCCCAGTTCTCTAGCGACGGGAATGACTTGAGCGTAGTAGGCGGCCTCACCCGGGCCTCCCACATGACACACCGTGGGTATCAACATGTCCACGACCATCTGACGTGTGTCCACTCGGGGTGCGAGTTCCTTGGCAAACTGACTCAGGTCTGGGTCTTGTGCATCCGCCTCTATCTCGACGTGCTGTTGACAAACCGGGCACCTTCCTCTGAGTAGGGCGGCCCCATCGCTGCTCTCGTAATGCAGTTCCATTCTGGCCCTGTGGCATTCTCTTCCCGGGCATTCATAGAAGAACGGCACATAGTCGTCCGGCCTCTTTCCCATTCCAGTGTCCAGCCCTGCCTGAAGAATGGCCTGTGTCGCTTGGTCATGCGCTCTCAGGAACCTGTCTCTGTTGTCACTTGCAAGGAGGTACTCCATCCCTCCGACCATTGTCTCTCTCACCTGTGGGTCCGAGGCCGGGAGCAGGGGCACACCAAGGTCGCACTCTATATTGAGCAGCCGTGCAAGTATCTTCTGTGACCACTCGCCCAGCGTCTGGGAGTTGTAAAAGGCCCATCTGACTACGCTCAGGGCCTGCTCTAGACGTTCTTCAAACATGGTCTTTGCACGGTCGTCGAGGACCTTGAAGAGTGGTCTGTAGCCCGCCCTGACGGACTCCTCCACTCGCACATACCACTCGTCTGACGGGGCTGGCAAGACGCTGACTGGAGAGTACTCGTATCCCTCCGGCACAGGAAAGCTCACCAGATTGCCCTCTGCTCCAAGGAGCGGGGTCCTCATGTTGGTCAGTTCTGGTTGTACCTCGTCGTAGTCTGCGACAAAGAAGAACGGCGCCAGCGAGACTCCCGAGCGCTCGGATATCGCAGCTACTCGAGCCGCCGTCGCGGCCTTGTTGAGGACATACACAGGGCCTCCCATACAGACTGCCTGATGTGCAGCCTCGACAGCCCCCTCAGACAGCATCTCTATCCTTCTCTTGACTGACGGTGTCAGTGCACCGAGCCGTCTGTTGGCAGCTGTCAGAATGTCAGCTACCTTGGAGATCCTCTCCTCGGTTAGCCATCCTGTCTTCTGATACCTGTCACGAAGTCTTACCGCCCTGGGCGGAATCTCTCCGAGGGTCACGGGTGGTGTGTCGTAGAGTAGCGCTGCAAGTCCTGTATCCGTGCCGCGCCATATGAATGACTGGTAGACCTCTACGACACTTCTCACCCTCTGACCTCCTATCTTCTGAGTGCCTCCTCAAAGACACTCTCGTACATGGGGACCACCTTGTCTGAGGAGAAGCTGTCCTCCACTCTCTTTCGCCCAGCCGAAGCGAGCTGTCTTCGCGTCTTATCATCCTCAAGAAGTGCAACTACTGCTTCAACGTATTCCTCCTTTTCGAACCCCTCTGTCACAACCCCGTCCTTCCCCGGTCTGACTAGCTCGGGCACGCCGCCAGCCGGGGTGGTGACCACTGGTAGTCTGCAGGCCATGGCCTCGAGCAGTACGAGTGGCATTCCCTCTAGTGTCGAATTCAACAGGAACATGTCCGCGCAGCACATGAGTTCCTGCATGTTGCTTCTCACGCCCAGAAGATGCACCTTCTTGCAGAGATTGAGTTCCTCTATTCTCCGTTCCACGTTGACTCTAGTGGGTCCGTCGCCTGCAATCAGTAGTCTGCAGTCAGGTACCCTCTCGACTACCCCCTTCATTATGTCCACCAGTTCCACAACCCTCTTGACAGCCCTGAAGTTCGAAGCGTGAAGGAGTATCTTCTCATGCGCACCTATTCTCTCAGCCTCCTCTTCCGACCTCCTCGACACGCAACCACTCTCTACCACTAGTCTGACCCCCTGCCGGGGAACGAATTGCTTCACGTCGATGAAGTTCGGGATCACATGCATGTCTCTCTTCACTCCGAGGAGGTCATGTGCCTTCCGTGCAAGAAACTCGGAGACCACCGTGACCGCGTTGGCCTTCTCTGCGGTGTGCTTCACAACCGGCTTGTATGCGGGGTCTGACC
>JACAEL010000073.1 GCA_013388835.1 Candidatus Thorarchaeota archaeon
GACAACCGTGCCTGTGCATCGAGAAAGAACACTGCCCAAGGGCCTGCTTCGTAAGATCATCTAAGAGGATCTGGAGGAGCTCGATGAGTTCCTTGCCCTCTACGAAAGTGGCGCTAGTCTAGGACACATCAATCATGTGCGGATAAGACGCTGAGGTGCATCCTTATATCAGCCAGAGTCGGTATGGAGCACAGGTCTGACACCATGACTATGAAGACGATTGCAGTTTCCGAGGAGGTCTATCAACTGCTAATGAAGATAAAGCTCCCGGAGGAAGAGCTTGAAGACACGATACTCAGGTTGTGTGGCGTCAGAGCCCGAGGCAGGGACTTCGACAGTACGTTTCAGAGGGCACTTGAAGAAGTCATTGCTGAAGATGCGGAACTCCTGAAACGACTGGCACAGTAGACAATCTCCTCGGAGTCGTACAGATTTGAGGTATCTGACCTTCGATGAGATAGTCGTGATTCATGGACGACTGATTGATGCGTTTGGAGGAGAGGGTGTTATTCTGTCAGAAGAAGCGCTGGAGAACTGCGTGGCGCTCCCGATGATGGCAGTCTTCGGCAGAGAGACCAGCTCCTCGCTGTGGCTCAAAGCCGCAACGCTGCTTCATGCCATAGTGACAAGACACCCCTTTGTGGACGGGAACAAGCGTACCGCATGGACCGCCGCCAAGGTGTTCCTTCTGGTCAACGGCTTCCGGCTCTCTGCTCAGGCAGAAGACGCAGAGAGAGTCGTCCTGAGGACTGTCAAAGGAGAGATAGGTGTCAAGGAACTGGCCAGGTGGATTGAACTCCATTCGAAGGAGGTCTGAAAGAGGCAACCACTGGACAACCCGCATCTGTGTGACGCGTTGGTTGCCGCGCCCAACGTCACCACGCTGCCGTCTATGACCAAGCTTATCGAGAGCTACGTGGTCATCAGGGTGCCCCGATACGACGATGTGGCGATGGTGCACATGCATATGCAGGACATCGAGCTGATGGTGGATATGAGATAGACGCCGCCTGCATCTTCTGTGTGCTCGGGCTGAGAGCATTGTTTGAGAACTGGTGTCACACGACCTTCAGATCCAACAGATGACTCAGTTCCTTCTCCACTCTCACAATCCTGAAGGAACCCGGAGTGTGGTCCGGTTCGAACTCGACCAAGATGTCAACATCGATGTCGGGTCCGAAGTGTTTCTTGGGTGCTGAAACAGAGAAAGACCCTCGGCGAATGTGATGCTCCCCCCACGGGATTGCCTACGTTCTTTTTTCGAGTCTCTAAATGGCGGGTTGTTTCTGTGCACTCTCAGAGTACTGTCGTAGGCAGTCCGAATCTCCTCAGGATTCTAAGTCTCTATACAGGGCCGTCCCGGTCAATGTGATTATAAGCAAATATCGATACCATTAATCATGATGGGAATGGGCGAGACCACAACAATCCCCCTGACGAAGGAAACTCGGGATCTTCTGAAGCGATACGGTAAGAAGGGAGAGACCTATGACGACCTGATTCGGCGTCTGTTGGAGATAGCTGAGCAGGTCGAGTTTGCCAACAGGCAGAGGCGGATTCTCATGGAAGAGGAGTTCACGCCTCTTGGCTGAGTACAAGGTCCTGCTCTCCAAGACCGCAGTGACACAGCTGAACCTGCTGGAACCGGGACAGGCCGCACGAGTCAGAGAGGTCTTACGGAGTCTGGGAACTGACCCGTTCCACAGGCGGTCTGGAACTGATATCAGACGACTCTTGACAACTGACCACCCACCACTCTTTCGGGTGCGGATTGGCGATTACAGGGCAATCTACTTCGTGGTTGGTGATGAGGTCCGTGTCACAGAGATCATCCATCGAAGTCGGGGTTACAAGTGGCTTGAGTGACCGTTGATTGTGAATTGGACGAGGCTGAACAATAGGATGAGCTGCCCGTGCACGTATGCGATCCGAGCGGCCCTCATCCCGAGCTGTCTTGCCTTCAGGTAGTATCCTTCGTCCTCTCTCGGGCAGCTTTGACAGGATGGGTGCGCTGTGGTACAACCGTGCCTCCAACTCGATATGCTCGGCCATCGACGGAGATGTGGTGACGCTGGGTGCAGTGACCAACGCCTCGCGGATTGTGAGCTACTTGGTCATCAGGGTGCTCAGGTACGACGATGTGGCGATGGTGGACCTGCGGGTGCAGGACATGGAGCTGGTGGTGGACCTGAGAGGGACGCCGCAGTGGGTGCCAGCGCCTCCGCCGGATGAGGAGGCAGTAGGAGTTGAATGCGACGGCACAAAGACCGGACTGTCGGACAATGGCTGTGGTGAGCAAGTCCTATCAGTGGAGGCGATTGGAGATGCGATACTAGGTGCAATAGAAGCCGTCTGGAATCTTGTATGCTTCTGGCCGGTGTTGTTCATCAGTCTGATTGGGGAGTACTACGGATCACTCTTCGACATTCTCGTGACTGTTGATTTCATAGGCTCGACCAAGGTGGAGAGAATGAGTATCACGGTTCTCTCCATACAAGACCAATCGGACGAAGCGATACAGTTGATGTACGCGAATGTATGGAGATTGTTCGATTTGCTTGTGTTCTCTGGTCTCGTGATCACGGCATATCTCTTGGAGAAGGGGTTGGACATGCTAAGGTATGGGTCCTTCAGTTTCCCTGTGCTTGTTGGGGGAATCCTCCTCTGGACAACTCTGTTCATAGGGTATCTTGGACTATTGAACTGGTGCTACAATGAGGGATATCAAGACGCATGGGAGAACTTCATTGCAGTATTCGTGCTGTATGTACTTCTGGTAGGAGGTCCCACAGTCGTCTACGGCCTCACGAGTTTCAGGCTCGCCTATTTGCTCATCACCAGTCCAGTGTTCTTGGCATTCGTGGCTGTCATTCTGGCGCTCGATCCACATTGGCTTAAGATGCGTGCAGGTTACAACTTACTGCTTTCAGTCATCGAGGTCTGGGCAATAATCATGTACATTGTTTATCTGGTCATATGGCTGGGGATTGCCATGCGTGATGAACCAATCGCGAGAGGATGATGCATGTTCGATGATTCAAGACTCTTCGCACTGTCAGTATTGGGGGCCGTCCTCTTGCACGCGATGCAAAGTGTGGCGTTCCGTAGACCCGAGCCCTCTCCGTTGTATTCAGTACATCGGGTATTGCTCCGGACGTTTCGCCGGAGGTTCTCAGTCTATATGACGATTATCACTGCTCCATTCGCCTGCGTAATACTGATTGATGCACTGACCTCAGCTGGAGATCTCCTTGATGCTCAGACAACCCTTCTGTACTCCTTGGGGCGTACTCTTCTCGCAGCAATGCTATCCGGTATGCTGTCATATGATAGCAACCTACGAAAGCGGTCGCCCATCGACTCCCTCCTGTTGCAAGGTCTGACCTTCTCATGTGTTGTTGAAACATATCATGTCATGAAGGGGTTGCTTGGGTCTAATCCTGCTTCCGCCCACCTGCTATCTCAAATGCAGAGAGCAGACTTCTTGGAGCAGTTCATGGAAGCAGCGGTCCAAGCACAGCTCAAGTGGGAGTGTCTCGACCAGTTCCTTTGGAGAGTGTACTTTGATAAACACGAGGTCGAATCATCGACCGGAAGACGCAGCGAAGTGCAATTAGATGAATGCGAGCAGTACTTGAACAGCAGGAACAATCTCCTCTCCAGAGGAGACGAGGCTGGAATCGCCTTCCGGAACTCGCTATCCAGATGGAGGGAGCATCAGCAGCTTCAGTAGAATGAATGGACTACTTACACCGCCCACTGTTCAGAAACCGGCGGTGGATTGCCGCAGGTTTCATCCACACAGCTCCAGGTCCTCGACCTGCAGGTCCACGATTGCCACGTCGTCGTATCGCAGCACCCGAATGACCATGTAGCTGACAATCCGCGAGGCGTTGGTCACTGCACCAAGCGTCACCACATTTCCATCGATGGCCGAGCGCTTCGAGTTGGAGGCCCGGTCGCGTCACCGCACAGCGGTCCGCGTTAAGCTGAAACTCATAGGGTTGGAAATAGTTGCTCCAGAGTTGGCCGCTCCTTGACATCAAGGTCGTGGCTGGGGGTCCCGACTTGTAGGAGCTTATTACTGATACGAAGATGCAAAGCCGAAACCATACGGCACGCTCCTGAAACCTTCATGTTTCAGCCCCTAGTTTCCTGTCAGACAGCAAGCAGTAGACTGTGCATCAACATCAAACATCGAGTTGTCCAAGTCC
>JACAEL010000074.1 GCA_013388835.1 Candidatus Thorarchaeota archaeon
GATACCACCAATGCGCTGGACTACTACAACCGGTCTCTTGAGATTGCCAAGGCCATGTTGGAGAAAGCCAAAGAGGATGGCAAGGACGAGACCGATGCACTCTACCGCATAGCCTCAATCTATCACAACATGGCCCTGGTGGCAATGGACCGTAAGGACTTCCAAGGTGCAATGAAGTACCTCGAGGATGCAGAGGCCATCGATAGGACGTTGAAGAACGAACGCGGTCTGGCAAAGAGGTTTGATGCCATGGGACTGGTCATGCTCAGACAGGGGCGTGTCAGTCAGGCACAGTCCAAGTTCGAAGAAGCAGAGAAGATGGCCCGAAACCAAGACGCCGAACGCAGCCTGGCATACATATACTACCACCAGGCCGAGTTGTACGAGCAACTCAAGCAGTGGAAGAAAGCAGAGAGTGTCCTCGAGGAGGCCGTCCGACTGGCAGAGCTCACTCAGGACACGGGGCTGCAGGTCTCTGCGATGACCAAACTCGCGGACATCCTAGACCGCCTGGACAAGTCAAGCCATGACATGAGAAGGAGGGCAGAGAAGCTGCGTCGATCGATGCAGTTCAAGAAGAGTGTCATCTTCGTAATCGACTACTCTGGAAGCATGCAGGCTCAGGACCGCATAAAGGCTGCCATCAACGGGGCCAAGGAGATTGTACGCAGCCAGGTCAACCCGCAAGATGAGGTGTCCATAATCGTGTTCAACAACACCTACACAGTGGCACTCCCACTCACTCCAAGAGGTGAGTTCGAGCGGGATAGCGACAGTGAAATCATGAAGACACTGGACTCGTTACGATACCCGAACTATGCCACAGCATTCTATGACGCCCTTGGCAAAGCACTGGAGTCACTGGACATGATCCAGACCAGTGAACACAGATGGGTGATTGCTCTCACAGACGGGCAGGACAACAGCTCAAAGGTCTACTCCCTCGATGTGCTCAAAGGCATCAGCACAGAGAAGGACCGCATGAAGAAGGGTCGGCCCCTCACGATAGAGGGCTATATCAGGGACAACCATCTCGACGTGAACCTGATAGTGATTGGTGTGGGTAACGAGCTGAGAATGCCTGTTCAGGACAAGTCTATCAAGTCCCCTAAGACAGGCAGACCCATGAACATAGAGGAGCTGCTCCAGTCCATGTGCCAGAACGTCCCTCAAGGTCAGTATCTATCAGTGGTAGATAGCACTAATGTCAGACTGGACATTGGGAAGGCGTTCGAGCAGGTGGCAGTAATGATGGCTCAACTCGAAGTGGGCGGGAGCACAGTTGACTACTAGGAGGTGGCAAGAATGGCGACAATGGTTCAGACGAAGAAGAAAGGCAGTTTCAAGAGGAATGTCATCGCGACATTCTTGGCAATCACGGTGCTCTCAGTCGGAGTCACAGGAGCCATCGCTCTTGGGTTTGTAGACCTCATAGGGGGCGTCACGATTGGGCAGAGCTCGACGGCACTCGAGTCACAGATAGAGCGTAACATGAACATCACTGCTGGTCAGAATGCACAGGTCATAAACCAGAAGCTGGCGAACGCTGAAGCCATGGTGAGAGCCATGGCAGACGAGTGTGAGAGAATACTGTCACCCGGGTCCACGTATGTGGCACGGGAAGTGTACTACGACTACTTCTTCGAGAATGTCGGGCCACGACCAGCTGACACTCACTACGAGGAGAAGTATGGTATCAACGTGTCATGGAACTACAGCAGCTGGTATGCTCCGGGGACCACGTCAAGCAACTATGCAGCATATGCTAGCGCAAACAGCAACAGACTTGGCAAGGTCTCGAACCTCGACTATATGTTCCAAGCTATCCACAGGCAGATGCCAGAGTTCAGGTGGCTGTATCTTGCGTTCGCCAGTGATGGCCTATTCATCAACTACCCAGGTAGTATACTGGCAGGCTCGGATGCTCAACGTGTCAGTAACCCCTACGTGCCATATCTGGAGGACTGGTATCAGCAGATAGAGGACGGTCACGGTGACATTGTCTTTGTGGAACCCTACTATGACGAGATTGATGGGGTCCTCCTCATATCAATCGGAAAGGCAGTGTACTTCACCAACAACCACACACTCATAGGTGTCATATCGGGCGACATATCCATCGCTGACATCAACGACAAGATCCTGAATGTCAAGGTATTGGAGTCAGGGTACGCAGCTCTCGTGAAGGGGATTATCGACCCAGTGCCGACTCCACACGAGTATGTGGGAGTGGTGGCACATCCGGAGGTGGAACCTGACGAGTACATGGCCGGACTGCCCGCACTCGCACAAGTCGAGAAGAACACAGATGGTTCCTCAGCGCTCACAGCGGCACAGCTGAACCTACTGCTCTCTGGTGGAAGAGGCATAATCACGTACACACGCAATCTGAAGGAGTTCCTGCTCGCCTACACGCCGGTAGAGAGAGGAGACTATGTCTGTATCATCATTGTACCAGTGGAAGAGGCATTGGCCGCCATACCGGAGCTGCAGAGCAGAATACAGCTTGCGAACACTCAGGCGACATTATTCATACTCACCATTACAGCTCTGGGCATAGTCTTGGCAGGAGCAGTGGCGGCAGCTGTGGCCAATCAGATCACTCAACCATTGCAGTACCTGATGGACCTAGCCATGAAGAACGTGACCGCAATGATCAGGGAGGAGCGCCTAGACACTGAAGACTTGCGCGTTGACTCTCAGTACACTGCGAAAGACGATGAGATTGGTGAGCTGGCCAGAGCGTTCCAAGGGATGCTGGACTCCATAAAGGACGAGAAGAGCTAGCGGCACTGCCGGCAACTAGGAGTGAAGACGGTGAGTACTGAACAATGGACGGTCGAGAGGTCGAAACTTGTCTACGGAATAGGCAGGAACGACCTCCGTTTTCTTGATGTGGACCCCACGGGGAATCTTCTGCTCTCCATCAACGGGCACACGGTCCCTGTAGCAGACATCATACAGCAGGTGGTCTCACGTAATGGCATCCAGACTGCATTCACATCGTCGTTCACTCTTCGAATGCCACAGCTGATCGAATCACAGATTGTGAAGCTCAAGAAGGCCTTTTCAGATGTGATGACTGCGAGAGGCTACAGAGGGGAGTTCAGAGCAGTCTATCCTGTCAAGGTCAACCAGCGCGCGGACTGTGTGATGTCTGTACTGAAGTCAGACCCACAATATGGAGTAGAAGTGGGAACAAAGACTGAGCTCTTCCTTGCAAGAGCTGTGACTTCAGATGAGAAACACCGGCTCATCGTATGCAATGGTGCGAAAGGTCCAGAGTACCTTCGCTTCATGAAACGCATGGCAGAGGACGGTCACAATATCGCTGTGTCACTAGAGTCACTATCGGAGGCGGTCCGCTTCACAGAGACTCTTGCACCCGGGGAGGTGCAGATTGCTCTGCGTGTGAAGCCCTATCTGACTGTCAGAGGACACTGGTCACACTCAGGCGGACGCGACTCCAAGTTTGGTCTTGCAGTCCACGACATCTTCGATGTGGTGTCACTTCTGAAAGAGAGGGGGTTTGGCAACTCGGTCACCACAGTGCTGGGCCATGTGGGTTCCCAGATAACAGCCATGGAAGACTTCGGGATGTTCGCGAGATTCATGTTTCGTACATACACCGAATTGAGGAACGAAGGTCTTCCCAATCTCTCTGTGATCGACTTCGGCGGCGGACTGCCCATAGACTACACTAGCTCATCTCAGCCGGACATGATGGCAGTATACGCGAGAACTATCATCGACAGTGTGCTAGAGGAGCATGCAGTCAGTGTGCCGGAGTCCCAACACCCGCACATTCTAGTCGAATCAGGAAGAGGAATCACTGCACTCGGCTCTGCAGTGCTCGTGAAGATCCTTGAAGTCAGGTCGGTGTTCCCACCTGACGGTCGCCCAGTGGACCCAGAGCGAGAGGAGAGGAAGAGCCGGTGGGCCTCGAAACTACGTGAGGCCACCTCGTTGAATGAGATTACAGAGATATGGACGGAGTTCGAGGCGGAACAGACCGCTGGGACTCGTACACTGGCAGCAATCCGCGATGACGAGCAGATTCGCGGGGAGTTGCGTGCTGAGGCCAGGAGACAGCTGGCAAGGCTTGCCTCTGACAACATCAGACCTGACAGGGTCGTTGAAAGCATATGGCATCCCGAACACATTGTCATTGGAAACTTCAGTGTCTTCAACAGCATCTTGGACCATGTGCTGGTCAACCAGTATTTCCCTGTGATTCCCATAAGGGACCTGCACCTGCATCCTGAGACCACTGTCAGACTTGTGGACATCACCTGTGACTCGGACGGCGAGATATCTCAGTTTCATCGGAAGGCATCGAACACGATCTGGTTTACACGGGACTTTCGTCCGCTCACCATGCCCAACGCCGAGATAGGACTGGGCATACCGGTCGGCAACCTCAAGCGACTGGAGGGGTCATACTTCATGATTCCGTTGACCGGCGCATACCAAGATGTGATAGAGGCGGACCACAATCTCCTTGGCGACCTGCCTGACGTGGAAGTCACTGTGAGTGACGATGGGCAATGGAACGTCCGGTGGCGTGCCAGTGCACAGCGGATGAGAGACCTACTGATTGAGCAAGGTTATACTCAGATTGACATCGAAGAGGACCCGTACGTGGCCGACGATTGACAGCGGGGACCGGAGCTCAAGCCTTAAGAGGCAACTCGGGCTGCTCAGTCTTGATGGCGAACTCTGAAGACAAGTTCAATGCAGTCCGTGACATGCTGCGTGGCAGTGGGACTCTGGTAGCCTTTAGCGGAGGTGTTGACAGCACAGTACTTGCTCTGCTGGCAAAGGAGGCGGCTGCTAAGGTCGTGCTGCTGACCGTCTTGTCCCAGGTCGTTCCGGCAGCAGACCACGCCTCGGCCGAGATGGTCGCGAGAGAACTCAGTATTACTCACAGGGTCGTCACATTCGACTGGCTCGGCCAAAAGGAGCTGAGCAGGAACAGAGAGGACAGATGCTATCAGTGTAAGAGGGCGCTGGGGAGACTCTGGCTCACAGAGGCCTCCAAGATGGGCCTGAGTCGTGTTGTGGAGGGGACGACGGCATCTGAAACAGAAGGTCGAAGGCCGGGATTAAGAGCACTTGCAGAGCTTGGAATCGAGTCGCCGCTTCTGAAGGCAGGCATCAGGAAAGAAGAGGTGAGGACCTTTGCCCGCGCAAATGGTCTCTCGGTCCACAACAGACCATCGATGGCATGCCTTGCGACAAGGTTCCCATATGGCACGACCATCACAGCAGAAGGACTGTCCGCCGTCGCCCAGATGGAGTCAGCCGCACGGGAGATTCTCGGAGTGGTGTGCGTCCGAGCCAGGGCCCATGGCGACGTTGCTCGCTTGGAGATAGCGCCCCAGGAGATGGAAAGGGCATTCGACATAGATAGACTGAGAGCACTTGACGAAGCCGGAAGGAAGGCAGGCTTCAAGTACGTGACAATCGACGCCAGGGGCTACCGGACCGGATCCATGGATGAGTAGTCGAGACCGGAATCGTGATTGGTCAGTGCCTATCGTTCAATGTGAATGAGGGATCTCTGAGGATGTGACAAGAACTCGCATCCATCCTCTGTCACAAGTATGTCTTCTTCAAGGCTGACCTGTCCATACTCCCTTGTTGTCACATACAACTCCAGTGTGAAGACATTCCCTACCTCGACCACGCCTTTGGGGCTGTCACCATATCGCTCCCAGAGCGGACCCAGAAGAGTGCCCCCATCATGTGCGGCCCTGCCGAGCTGGTGACCCAGCGCATGCTTGTACTCCTCATATCCCCGCTCGCGTACAAAGTCCCTAGCGATACTGTCCACCTCGTGTCCAAGGCGACCGGGACGCATGAACTCTGCTGCTCTCTGAATCGCTTCTTGTACTGTGTCAAAGGCGGTCCGGACCTCTTCAGGGACTCTGCTTGGAGGCCCGAGAAAGAACATCCTCTGTAAGTCAGAGCAGTAGCCCATCCACTTCACACCAAAATCAAAGTGAACGAGATTGTCTGGCACGAGTAGCCGGTCAGTAGGACCAGAGTGCCCGAACTGCTTGTCGGGACCTGCGTCAACAGCTGGGTTGTGACTTGCGCTCCAAGCTGGTGACACCCCATGTCTGCTCATCAACTCATGGAAGGTCTGATACACTTGGAGCTCGGTCATACCTGGTCCAACTCGTCCTGCAATCTCCGATAGAATGGACTCTGTTATCTCGACAGCACGAGATATTCGTTCTATCTCGGTATTGGTCTTGCGACCGCGTAGTCTTGTGATCAACCCCTCCGCACTGACCAGCCGATTCACATAAGGGGTGTCCCGAAGATGCTCTCGGAGGGTCTCGTACATTCCGACAGTCAGACCATCTGAAGCAACATCGTTTCTGCTGTAGTTTACTGCCACCTTCTGTGGGTCAGCGTCTTTCAGCACTGAAACCAAATCGTCTCTGATTGACTTGGTGTAAGGGACTACCTTGTGGAAGAGTCCGCTCTCCTCTACTGCAGCCGCATCGAAGTCTCCAACAATCGCAGTACGCGTGCCGTCCGCACAGTAGACTAGTGCAGAGTGCCAGACGAGATCGCCTCCGAACACAAGAGGAAGGACAGGGTCTGCCATCTGGGAGGTCTCTCGCACCCAGACCAACCAAATGTCAATGTCCAGTTCTCTCAGAATGTCACAAGCCTGCTCGCTCTTCTCAAACTCGACCCTTCTCATGATAGGACCTCTTGAATCATTTCAGTTGTGCGATGCACCTTCACTCACACGCGACAGTAAAAGGTACCTGGCCGCATGAGACCAGCTCAGCGCCGTGAAGGCAGGAGGCTGGCTCGTACAGGACCAATAGTTTATAAGCCAGAATTAACCATTGTTAGTCAGGTCTGCCTGGAGAGGTAGCACATGGACGACGCTCCTGCGATGACAATTGACTGCATAGGTCTATACTGCCCCCAGCCGCTCTTCCAGACGAGGGAGGCGATTGACAAGCTGAAGGTGGGTGATGTACTGGAGGTCCTTGCTGACGATCCGTCTGCAGAACCAGACCTGAAGCGATTTGCGAAGAGGACCGGACATGAGATAGTAGCCTGCGACTGGCTGGAGGACGGTGTGGTCAGGATTCGCATCAGGAAGACCAAGTGAGGAGAGAGTCAAGATGAGCAGCATTCTGTACGTGCAGACGAGTGACAACCCCGAAAGACAGTACTCGCCGCTGGTCTTGGCCCAAGCAGCCAAGATGATGGACATAGATGCCAAGGTATACTACTTGGGCCAAGGACTAAGGGTCCTGAAACCCGAGGAGAGCAAGAAGATAAAGGTGGGAACCTTTCCATCCGTGTACGAGATGATTCAGAAGACGCTTCAGATGGGAATCGAAGTCTATGTCTGTGAGGCCTCAAAGCAGATGCTTGGCTGGGACAAGGTAGAGCTGATGCCGGGGCTGAAGATAGTGGGCGCAGCAACGCTGAATGACCTAGCCCTAGAAGCAGATGCCACAATGTGGTTCTAGAACTGAGAGAAGGCGAGTGATTGAAGGACCTCTACTTTGACTATCATTCATCCAAGCCAACTGATCCGCGCGTCGTCGATGAGATGATTCCCTTCTTTACGGAGAGGTTCGGAAATCCATCTTCGCTTCACAATACCGGGGACGATGCAACCAAGGTCCTAGAGGAGAGCAGGGCCACCATCGCGCGTTTCATCAATGCTGATCCCGATGAGATTGTGTTCACGTCCGGGGCGACTGAGGCGTCGAACCTTGCCATCATAGGATACGCTCTGAAGAACAAGGCAAAGGGCAAGCACGTCGTGGTGTCGGAGGTCGAGCACATCTCAATCGCCAACATCGCCAAACACCTGACAACCATGGGATTCGAGGTCTCCAGCGTCCCGGTGGACCGCTACGGGAGAGTCAGTCTGGAAAAGCTGGAGAGGAGAATCCGAAAGGACACCATTCTAATCAGCATAGGCTACGCGAGCAACGAGATAGGCACCATACAACCCATAAGAGAGATTGGAAGAATGGCCGCCGAGAGAGGAATAGCTTTCCACAGTGATGCAGTGGCAGCCGAGGGCCTTGTGCCCATCGATGTGAGGCGGGACAATCTCAACCTGATGTCACTCTCTTCGAACGACATCTACGGACCGAAGGGTCTGGGTGTCCTCTACATGCAGAAGCGATTCCGCGTCAACCCACTGATGATGGGCGGAGGGCAAGAGAGAGGAATCAGGTCTGGCACCGAAGACATGCCTGCAATCGTCGGGATGGCGGCGGCTGCCCGCATCATGGAGAAGGAGATGGGCGAAGAAGTGAGACGACTTCAACGATACCGTGACCGCATCATCAAGTCAGTATTAGAGACCGTGCCAGACAGTCATCTCAACGGACATCCAACAGAGAGACTCGCGAGCAATTCTCACTTCAGGTTCGATGGTATTGAGGGCGAGGCAATCCTGCTGTCTTTCAAGGACCGCGGAATAGCAGTATCGACGGGCTCCGCATGTACATCGAAGACTCTGGAGCCATCACACACACTCATTGCCACAGGGCTAGTACATGAGGAGGCACACGGGTCCCTCCAACTGACAGTTGGACGATTCACAAGGGATGAACAGGTCGACCGTGTTCTAGAGGCTGTTCCAGAGGTCGTTTCGCGACTCAGAAAGATGTCCCCACTGTACCAAGAGAAGAGGGTATGATCAAGATGAAGTCTACACAGTATTCTGACAAGGTTTTGGATCACTTCAGGAATCCACGGAATGTAGGCACACTGGAGGGTGACGACGTGGCCATGGGCAGAGTCGGAAACCCGGTGTGCGGAGACCTGATGGAAGTCTTCATCCGTGTAAAGGACGACCGGATAGTGGATGCCAAGTTTCGGACATTCGGGTGCGGCTCGGCCATAGCAACAAGCAGCATGACCACTGAGATGGTCAAGGGTATGACACTTGACGAGGCCATGGAGGTCTCCAGAGAGGATGTTGCCGGGGAGTTGGATGGGCTACCACCGATAAAGATGCACTGCTCCAACCTGGCTGCAGATGCCCTGCACGAAGCAATCAAGAACTACAGGGCTAGAACGCAACAGACCCAGGCGGAAGCCAAGAAGAACGAGGACCAGCCCGAATGTGTCATCGGGAAGGAGGAGTATCTGGGCAAGGGAGTCTATCTGTCAGTCGAGGACGATTCTCAGTTCAGGGATAAGCGTGTGCTTGTTGTCCATACGGGCGACAAGTCAGTGGGTGCTGCACTACGCCTCTTGAGCTCTGCAGGAAGAGTCGTGCTCCTTACTCCCGAGACCGAGATACAGACCACACCTGACCTCTCAGAGAGACTGAAGAGCTCTGGCATCAAAGTCCTGTACCAGTCTAGGCTGCTTGAGATCCGCGGAGAAGGAGAAGTCGAGAAGGCACTGATACACAACCTTGACGAGGATGAGCAGTACGAGCTGTTCGTAGATGCAGTTGTCATAGTGGACTGAACTCTGACTCGTCACAGAAGCCATGTGACAGTGGGCAGACACAGACAGCTGACACACTCACACGGCATTCGGCCAGTGGATTCAAGATGTGCTTCAGATGGCCTTTGTCATATTCACCATGACTGGCGTGAACCCGTTCTTTGACCAGAATGCCAAGCCGGTCTCATTGAGTGCGGACACGCCCAACCTGACTGTATGCATACCTTTCTCTGAGAGCCAGTCCTCGGCCATTCGATATAGCTGCGTCCCAATCCCGCCTTTACGATGCTGCTCACTAACAAACAGCCCATCTATGAAACCAACCTGCCGCTCACGATGAACTGGTGACGTCTCGTATACATATGCAGACACGTAGCCCACAACTAGGTCTTTGACGCATGCAACTGCAAAGAACGAGTCTGCTTCGAACTGTTTCTGGAAGTAGGTCCGCATAAATCCCACTGCATCGTCGCTCATCTCATACCGCGGGTCAATGGCCTCGTGATATCTAAAGGAGTCAGTCCAGAGCTGAACTATTGCTTCAATGTCATGTGGTGTTGCGCGCCGGATGGAAGGAGTTCGGACGGACATGCCACTCAAGGCCTCACAGGAAGACCTTCAACCTATCTGATGCACATAAACCTGTGCCGCCAGCGCGAACACACCGTCATTTGCGGTACGGCCACAGAGTCTGGTGTCAGCCCACAGTCACGGCCCTCAGACGACCAGTTCAGCCTGACTGAAGCAAGCTGTGCGAGTCCACGCGATGGCCTCAAGCCGCAGACTCGTATCAATCACCAGAGATTTACGTGTGACCGACTTGTGTCAACTCATGTCAAGCGAGATTAGCGAGGAACTGAGAAGACGCATCACCGCTAGCCAAAGGGACGAGATCACCGAGCATGTGATCTACAGGCGGTTGGCAGAGTCCGCAAAGGACGAGAGAAACAGAGAGGTGTTGACACGACTCTCAGACGATGAGCTAGCACACTATGAGATCTGGAGAGAACTCAGTGGGGTCGAAATGAAACCCAGCTCGCTCAGAGTGAAGAAGTATGTCTGGATTTCCAGGCTCTTCGGTCTGACATTTGGCCTCAAGCTGATGGAGAGTGGAGAGGAGAGAGCCCAAGAGTTCTATCAGTCTGTAGCGGAACAAGCGCCGCAGGCATTAGAGATAGCCAAGGACGAAACCCAGCACGAGCAGGAACTCGTCGGCATGATAGACGAGGAGAGGCTGAAGTATGTCAGCTCGATGGTTCTTGGACTGAACGACGCCCTTGTCGAACTCACGGGTGCGCTGGCGGGGTTTACCTTCGCCCTGCAAGACGCTCGACTGGTAGCAATGACAGGCCTGATAACGGGCATAGCTGCATCGCTGTCTATGGGAACGTCAGAGTATCTGTCCACAAAGTCGGAGGGGGAATACAAGAGCCCGACGAAAGCCTCGATGTATACCACGCTTGCCTACTTGATGACCGTCATCTCGCTTGTGGCGCCGTTCTTGTTGCTTAATAGCATCTACCTATCGCTTGGCATGGCACTCGTCAACGCAATACTCATACTCTTCGTCTTCACATTCTATATCTCTGTGGCCAAGAGCTTGCCATTCCGAAGACGATTCCTCGAGACTGCCTCAATCAGCCTCGGTGTAGCAGGACTGACCTTTGTCATTGGTCTCTTCGTCAGGTTATTCTTTGGGATAGAAGTCTGAGACATGTGCTCACGGAAACTGTAATAAGACGACAGACGGGCTCTTGAACGCTTCTGGTGAGATGCCATATGGACAAGACCGAACAGACCCCACCCTGTGGAGAACGTGCAACGCGTGAGTCACCAGAGTTTGTTCGAACAAGCCTTGCGGCCTCGATGACGATGGGCAAGGTGCAGGGGAAGTTCTACCGTGATGCAAAGCTATACTGCATCAACCTCTTGATGACATATGATGAGGGCTGCCATGCAAAGTGTGCATACTGCGGTCTCTCGGGTTCTCGCCAGACTGACAGCGAGTGGATTGACAACAGTTTCATCAGAGTCGACTGGCCAGTCTTCTCTGTCGAGGAGGTCAAGGAGGCAATTGCCGAGGGGAAGTGTCCACATGTCGAACGCGTCTGCGTATCAATGATAACCACTCGTCAGGCCAAAGAGGACCTGCTCAAGGTGGTCTCTGAACTGAAGCAGGTCATTGACCATGTGTCGATACTAATCACACCCACAATAATTGACCGAGACTGGCTGGTCAAAGCAAGGGAAGCAGGTGCCGACAAGGTGGGTGTTGCAATTGACGCCGCCACTCCAGAACTCTTCGACCGACTGCGTGGCAAGGGCGTTGGAGGTCCTCACAAGTGGAAGAAGTACTGGCAGATACTGGCCGACTCTGTCGAAGTTTTCGGCCGCTATGAGGTTGGGGTGCACCTCATTGTGGGCCTAGGAGAGACCGAGTCTCAGATTGTTGAAGCCATCCAGCGGGCTTATGATATGGGGGCGTACACCCACCTCTTCTCGTTCTTCCCCGAGGAGGGTTCTCTGATGGGAAGCAGTCCGCAGCCGCCGCTAGGGGCGTATCGCAGAGTTCAGCTAGCGAGGTACTTGATCAACGAGGGACTTGCTCAGTTCAGTCAGATGAGCTTCAATGAGGCAGGTCAACTCACCGACTTCGGTGTGCCACCGACGTTGCTGGAGGAGGTGATTCGGAAGGGTGAGGCATTCATGACTTCTGGATGCTCCAGTCCCAGTCACAAGTATGCCTGCAACAGACCGTTTGGAAATTGCACACCGTACCAGGCCTCTATCGGTCACTGGAGGAACATACCCTTCCAGCCTACTGAGGAGGACATCGATACCATCCGGACCCAGATACGGGACTATTCTCTGGAGTACAAGGTGGCTGACCCCGAGTTTGACTGAGCCGGATAGCATCATTGAAACCTGCCTCAGCAGTCCTGAGGAGGAACTCGGCATTCTCTTCGAGAGAGCCTACAGACTGTCGAGAGAGAGGTTCTCTGATGTCATCGCATTTCATATGCCAGGTATGCGACACTATGAGACCGAATTCTACTCTGGGACAGACCCCTACAGGTTTCCGAGCATATCGGTCTCTGGGAGCAGGTGCGCACTCGACTGCGAACACTGTAAGGGGCACCTTCTGGAGAGCATGATTCCAGCGAGAACACCAGAACAGCTGTGGGACGCCTGCGTTGAGGTCAGCAGAAGGGGAGGCAAGGGAGTGCTTGTCAGTGGTGGCTCCACCCCGCAAGGGAACACTCCGCTTGCAAGATACCTGCCTGTGATAAAGAGGGTCAAGGAGGAGCTGGATCTTGACATCGTGGTGCATACCGGGGTGGTCTATCCGGAGGTCGCAAGAGGACTGGGAGAGGCGAGGGTTGACGGTGCCATGCTTGATGTTATTGGCGACCGCGACACACTGCGTTCTGTGTATCACTTGGACATGGAGCCCGACGCGTTTGACCGGTCCATGACCCTTCTTGAGGACAATGGAGTTCCAATCGTCCCGCACATCGTCGTGGGGCTACACTATGGGAAGATTAGGGGCGAGAAGAATGCAATCAAGATGATAGCAAGGCACAGGTCTGAGTCAGTCGTGGTGGTCGCGTTCATGCCACTGGATGACACGCCGATGCAGAGTGTGACCCCATCATCGCCCATGGACATAGCACGCGTTCTTCTTGCCTGCAGACTCGTCATGCCCGAGAGAGCAGTGGTGCTTGGGTGTGCAAGGCCACAAGGTGGGCACAGAGAAGCCACCGACAGGCTCGCGATTGACGCAGGTGTCAGCGGCATCGCCTATCCGACAGAGGACGCACATCAGTACGCCTTGCAGAGAGGACTGAGAGTCATGCTCTCGGACGAGTGTTGCTCTCTGCTTGGCAAGGCTATCGAGATACAGTAGGGAGTCGTAGTAGATGAGAGAATGGAGACTGCTGGACACTGGTTTCCTATCAGGTGCGCAGAATATGGCGCTGGACGACACACTGCTTGAGTGTCATAGTCAGGGACTCTCTCCAAACACAGTCCGGTTCCTACAGTTCAGACCATCGGTAGCACTGGTCGGATACCATCAGTCTGTCGAGCAGGAGATTAGAGTCGACTACTGCAAGAGAAGCGGAGTCGATATCAACAGGCGGATAACCGGCGGTGGGACTGTCCTGTTCACTCCAAAGTGTCTGGGCTGGGAGATATATGCTGACAAGAGGACACCAGCTGTCAAGAGCTTCGGCAGAGACCTTGACCGACTGTCGCGTATGGTCTGTTCCGCGACCGTCAAGGGGCTGAGGAGTCTGGGACTCGAGGCTGAGTTCAGACCGAGGAACGACATAGAAGTCCATGGTCGCAAGATATCGGGTACTGGCGGCACAGAGAGGGGCGAGTCTTTCATGTATCAGGGCACCCTCTTGATAGACTTCGATCTGGAACTCATGTTGAAGTCACTTAGGATTCCAATGGAGAAGCTCAAGGACAAGGAGATTGAGAGCGCAAAGGAGAGAGTGACTTGGATTGCACGAGAGCTCGGCCGCGTTCCCCCGATTGAAGACATCAAGAGTGCGATTGCGGAGGGCTTTGAGAAGACATTCGACATGACTCTCGTGCCGGGTGAGCTGCTTGACGCCGAGAAGGCAATCTATACCAAGAGTCTCCCGTACTTTGAGTCGGACGACTGGGTTCACCTTGTGCATAGGTCAGAGGGGACAGCCGGTCATGTCAATGCCGTCCATAAGACGCCCGGAGGACTCATCCGGGTATCGCTCGCTATAGACGTGGCAGGCGGGTTCATAGTCAGCAGCTTCATCACGGGTGACTTCCAGGTATTTCCTCAGAGAGCAATCATGGACTTGGAGGCACACCTGAAGAACCTCTCCACCGACGAGAACACCATACGTGCCGAGGTCCGCGGGTTCTTCGAACAGACAGGGGCTGAGATAGCCGGCGTCACACCAGACACACTGGCAGATGTCATCATTGAGGCAGTGGAGAAGAAGGCGTTCGTTCAGCTCGGTCTGACTCTTGAGGAAACCAACCACCTGATGTCAGTAAACTTCTCGCCCGACCAGCTCACCGCACAGCACTTCGACTACGTACTCCTCCCATACTGTGCCAAACTGGTGGGCTGCCAGTACCGCAAGACCGAGGGCTGCACTACCTGTGGTAATTGTACGGTGGGCGAGATCTACGAACTGATAGAGAGTATGGGGGTTCCTGTGAGGACAATTCAGACCTTCGAACACCTGATTGAAACAATTGAGGAGTTCAAGGAGAAGGGGGCTCGCGGGTTTGTGGGGTCCTGTTGTGAGGCGTTCTTCTGCAAACATCACGAGGACTTTGTGGCAAGTGGCGTGCCAGCGCTTCTGATTGATGTGGACGACTCGACCTGCTACGAGCTTGGAAAGGAGAAGGAAGCATACATTGGCAGCTTCGAAGGCCAGACATTGCTCAAGACAGAGCTGATGACCCGTGTCCTGACAACCTTGGCACAGATGGGACTGCTGAGAGGACAACGGCCTTGACCGAAGAGTACGATGTGATAGTGGCCGGTGGAGGGCCGGGTGGTACGACAGCTGCCATCTGCTGTGCCCGTGCAGGCCTCAGGGTACTGCTCCTTGAGAAGATGGCGAGAGGACGACACAAGCCGTGTGGCGGGGTGCTTCCACTAGTCGCTCCGGACATCATTGAGCAGGTTGTCGAGGCCCCCATCCCTGCCAGTGTCATGTCGCGGCCTCCGCAGCTCGGTCTCACATATGTTCCTCCTAGTGGGCGGGACAACGGAGGCAGACTGAGAGGATACGCTGTACATAACATCGACCGTGACAAGTTTGACATATGGATGGTAGACCTTGCCATAGAAGCGGGCGTGGAGGTCCGCTTCTCCACGAGACTCGTCTCGTTTGACCAAGGGTCCAGCCTCATCGTGGAGGCAGTATCAGGCGAGGACAGGACATCCATCCAGACCAAGTTTCTGATTGGTGCGGACGGAGCAAGATCCGTCGTGAGGAAGATGCTCTTCCCGGCTGTGCGGGAGCCCGTGATGCTGGTGGGACAGGAGACATGGCATGGAGAAGGCGACTTCTACAATGACTTCTACATCCTCTTCAGAGGACGCATATCTCCCGCTTGCTCGTACGTGATACCCAAGGATGGCAGGTTCATCATTGGAACAGGAGTGATACCCAGGTCGCAGCCCACAGTCTCCCAAGCACTCCACCTCCTCAGGGGTTGGCTTGAAACCGAGTTCTCATTTGTGGGGACAACAGTTGAGAGGAGGGAGTGCTGGGGGATACCCTTTGGAGAAGCCGCGTTTGGCCGGGGAAACGTACTCTTGGTAGGAGATGCTGCGGGCTTGTGTAACCCCTTGTCCGGAGAGGGAATCAGGCTTGCAGTCGAGAGCGGCGAGAGTGCCGCGTCAGCAATCGAGAAACACATCGAGGACGAGGGGGCTGTCGACGAACATGCCGGTAGACTGTCAGACCTTTCATCAATGGTCGCGCATCTGCACGAGTTCGTCACAGCAGCTGACGACAACGCCCGAGAGGAGTTTGTACGTACAGAGCTGACCAGGCGCATGTCATGAGAATGTCTCAGACTCCTCAGACTGCTCCTCTCAGAAGGTTCATGGCATGGTCTCTTATGCACTCCCTTGCCCAAGTCCAAGACACTGGCATCGAAGACTGCTGTGAAGCACATCCTTCCTCCGACCGTCGCAACCTCCCGGACCCCAATCACCTTCTGTCAACGCCAGTCCCCCGAGACAAAGAAGAATCACACAAGACAGATTAGACTGTGTGGACATCGACGGTGCATGCTGCAATCCGGAGCGGGATGACTTGGACGACACTGGTATTGTGACTGGGTACTTCCCCTTCATGGACAATGCCCAGAAGGAGTACGTCAGAGAGCTTCTTCACGACGCAGCTAACTACGCGGGCTTTGTCACGGCTCTTGTTGACGGAGTATGTGTGGACGAGAAGCGTGTTGGGCTCCTCCCCTTTGCACAGCGCTGCGCTTGGGCTCTTGGGAGCCTCCCGTTGCTCGAGAGACTTGTCTCTGCTTTCGGGGTGAAGGCAAGCTCTCTCCCGTGGCACATCCATGCGATGCGCTTCATAGGACAGATTCCCACAGATGAGATGGCGGTCCAGCAAATCCGCGCATCACTGAGCTCAGATGCAGACAGGTGGGTCCGCTTCGAGGCAGAAACACTGATAGCAGACATGATGGGCAACTATGACCCGGTCGGAACCCTCAGGGCTCTGGAAGACCTAGAGGAACAGGCAAAGGAAGACACCAGGTACGAGTGGTTCTCCGCGAATCTGCGATACTTGAGGGGTGGCGCCAATCTAACCATGGACGACAGAGAGACTGCGGACCGACTCCTTGAGGA
The DNA here is from genome assembly GCA_013388835.1 of Candidatus Thorarchaeota archaeon. Taxonomy (NCBI): domain Archaea; kingdom Promethearchaeati; phylum Candidatus Thorarchaeota; species Candidatus Thorarchaeota archaeon. The sequence goes on from JACAEL010000074.1 coordinate 16,850, forward strand.
GTCTGTCACTCTTGCAGAGCGGGTGGACGATCTCTTCACTAAGGGATCTGCTCTGTTGATGCGTTCTGCGACCGCCCTCAGTCCCGGTATGTCTCTTGAGTACCTGAGCGAGGCTAGGAGAATGTTCCATGCGCTTGGCAACAGCGTCCTTGACGGAACTATCGAGAACAACATGGGATTCTACAGAGTGGCGAGAGCCGAACACGACCAAGCAATTGAGCACTACCAGCGTGCCATAGAGATTCACCGGGAGATGGGTATCGATGTGTTCAATCCCTATCTCAACATTGCAGTACTCTACGGCAACATCGGTCGGACTGATAAGGCACTCGAATACGCCTCGCAGGCGCTTGAGGTCGCCAGACGGACGAACCCGGACTACCCGTCGCCACAGATGGAGATGGCAAGAGCACTCATACTCTCAGGCAGGAACGATGAGGCCTACGAGTACCTTGAGGCAGGAGGCGAACTGGCCTTCAAGAGGGGGCCGAAGAAGGAGCTGTGCAGATACTACCTCATCAGAGGGATGCTGGAGACCTCACGGGGGAACCACTCGGCAGCTCTCTCTACACTGAAACGAGGCCTTCGGATTGCGGAGGACACAGGGGAAGTGTACTACGTCTTACAGACGCTCCTTCAGCTTGCAGGAGCCGAGATCCTCGCACTCGCTCAGAGAGGAGATGAGGAACGGTCGAGCGGTCCGCTAACGGCTGTGGTCAGACTCGAACAGCTTGCGCGAGAGCAGAGTCTGCCGGGCCTCTCTGTTCAAGTTCTCCTCCTGAAGGCGGAGCTCGAGAAACTTCGTGGAAGGAAAGACCTTGCGCGGAAGAGACTTGACGAGGCCTTGGCCATCTGTGACTCTGAGGGACTCCACTCGCTCCGCTCTGCGGTCCAAGCAAGGACCAGTGACAAAGAAACCCCAAAGACACGGAAGTCCCTGCTGGAGTGGCTCAGAAGCCTGATCCGCCAGATCGCAGTGCCGTCCGGGCAGGTACGGAGGATACCATTCGTGGTCATGGGCTGCATTGTCATTCTCAGGGACTCGGGTCTGGAGGGCTACTCCCAGTACATAGACCCGAAGATAACAAGCGACCCGTCCTTAGTTGCAGGGTTGATAACTGCGGTCTCCAGCTTCGCCAGGGAGCTCAGGGAGGACACGTCCGGCAACCTGCAGTCCATCATACATCAGGACATCGCAGTTCTCCTCGAGCACGGGTCCAGCGTCACCTGCGCCCTGCTGACAGACAAGGACACCTATGAGGCAAGGGTGATAGAACGCAGGTTCGTGGAGAGGTTCGAGGAGGCTTTCTCAGAGTCCCTGAAGGAGTTCGTGGGCGGTATGGCCCAACCACTTGATGCGCAGGCCATCTTCCAGTCTGTCGTGGTCCAGAGGAACCACATGAGATAGGGTGTGCAACAGCTACAGAGAAGTTGGACATCTCTGGACATCCGTAGGTAGGTCTCCAGACCATTGGGGCTTATACACCCCGGTTCGAAGACAATGGCCTGAGGTCATCCACCCGACACCTGAGCGGCCTCAAGGAGTGGTCCCAGTGCCGTCTCCTGGGCGGATAAGACTCCTGTGTCCAACTTCGTCCAACTCACAATGAACGGTTGGTGGCGGGTCAGCTCAGTCAATGACGACATCGGTCTTGCGAGTCTGGCTCTGAGAATCGACTCCACCAACTTGACGGAAACACACACCCTGAGCGTGGCTGCGACATCCTTTGACTGGACTCCGACTGAAGAGGGGCTGTACGTACTTACTCTGAACACTGTCGAGACAGCAGGGAATACAGCAGTTGTATATCTGGTAGTACTTGTCGGCAACGATACCGGGTCCTACGATACTGGGCACGACCAAGGCTCAGCGAGGGGCTGAGTCAGGGACTAATCATCACTGCCGCAGGCGGTGGAGCAGCTCTGGTAGTCGGACTCATAATCGGTTCGATTATTCCCAAGCGACGAGGAGCATAGTCTCCAAGAAGACAATTCCGTGTCCAACGCACGACAAGGGGTCGCTGTTCTCTTTTTCGGACAGTCACTGTGCGTAGGTCATGCCGTTACTGCTGCCGATGCGCCTCACATGAATTCCCAGTCGGAGCCAGCCTCATCATTGTTGTCACCTGCGTATGCGCCCGCACGGTGTGACAGTCTGACTGGTATGACAGCTGAGATGTCTCGCGCCCAAGGAATGTCCAGCGTCGCCTTGATGGAGGCCGCGCTTCTCACAATCGCTCTGTCGAAGCTCACAGGCATCGAATCATCAGTCCCGAGTTTAACGCTCACCCAGATCTCTCGTCCAAGCTCAAGTTCTTCTACGAAATGCTGGCTCAGCGTCCATCTCCTCTTATCCGTTATGCGCCGTGCAGAGGTGAACTCCTCGTTCTGCAGTTCGACGCGGACTCCGCGAGTCTTCACATCGCGAGCGACTCGGAACCTCAGCTTGATTGGGTTGCCGAGGCAAATGGAGTCCTCTTCCAGCTCCACATCAAACACAGCCAGCTCGGTGTCAGTGACAGAACGACCACTCCTATCCAAAGCCATGTGCTGGGACTGGCTTGCAGGCTTCTTGGCCGGCTGTATGACGCTGAGTGTCGTCTTTCTCCTAAGGTCTCTTGCCCAAGAGAGCTCAACAACGCCTGTCAGCGTGTATTCAATCCATCCGCATAGTCCCGAGTAGCTGGATGGCACGTCATCAGGCAGTCTAAACCGGAACGGATACTGGACCTCTCCTGCAGCGACCACAGCAGCGCCCTCGAAGTCCTGTCTGACTGTAAAGTACACCCGTTCGTCTTTGTAGGTCGTCGAACTTTCGCTGTCGCCCACCTCAATCTTCGTGTGCTCGCGGCCAGTGAACGTCAGGTGTATGGCGTTGCACCGCAGCTCCTTGTCGCACCTGACGAACATGGTGCCTTCCACAGTCTCACCTGCACGGTACCGATCCTTCGTTGTGACTATCTCCACGTCCCGCATGAGGAGAACATTCCTGCCGTGGAAGCGGTTGTCACGCATACTCTCTTTAGGTTTCGCACTTCAGTGACCTGCTGAAACCTACTCGTGCAACAGGCCGAGCTCCAGTGGAGTCGACTCGTCGTGCAGCCACACACAGCTGCCTCTGCCAGACTGGACTGAAGGCCGGCCGCCTCCCCTGCGTCAGTGTCGCTCCATTCACAGGTACATGGGCATGAACACGACGGCTTGGACGGCAAAGCTCACAGAAACCGTTCATTTTTAGTTGGACAAAGTTGGACACAGGAGTCTTGTCACTCCCAGGATACGGCACTGGGGCCAACCACTCCTCGAGGTCTCATGAGGTGTCGAGCCGACCTCAAGCTCTCCCTTCCCGCACGGAGGTATATATGCACCACGCAGCGATGTCCAAGATCGTCCAACTCCTGGGCAGCTGTTGCGCACCCCAGAGCCGATCAGGAACTCTGAGGGAAACTGGCTGACCCATGCGAGTGGCAACTACGAGGTCCCGAAACAGCGGGTCTGCACGCTCCTCCGGTGGGTCAAAGGCAGGAGTGTCGAGAAGAACCCCCGGCCTGCTCACCTGCAGGCGGTAGGTAGGGCGATTGGACTCTTGCACAGGCATGCTATGTCATGGAAACCGCCTGCAGGGTTCACCCGGCGACACTGGGACTGGGAGGGCCTCTACGGTCATGGCTCAGGGTTCATGGTTCCCGGTGAGAGGGTCAGGTCTTCAATCCCTGCCCCGTACAGGGAGGGCTTCGACAGGACGACACTCAGAGTCCGCGAGGTAATGGAGGAGCTGGGCAGAGGCAGGGGGGCATATGGACTGATACACGCGGATATAGCGCTGGGTGCCAACGTGCTCTTCCACTCGGGGAGGGCGAGGCCAATCGACTTCGATGACTGTGGGTTCGGCTACTGGGTGTTCGACCTTGCCGTGCCCATCGCGCACTATACCAGCGACTACCAAGACTTCTCTCCGATGGCCAAGGAGTCGCTGTTCAAGGGGTATGAAGAGGTGCAAGCACTGCCGAAGAGAGTTGAGGAACATCTGGACCTCTTCGTCGCAGCTAGATATGCTCAGGAGATGGCATGGGCACAGGCGGGAGTACTGGACGAGTCGGTCAACACGGAGGACTCAATGGCTTGGCTGGACAGGGCGGGAAAGGACTTGAAGAGGCATCTGGATTCGATCTAGACAAGTTTCCTCCTTATGGAGAAGAGGAGTGGAAGTTTGTGCTCTTTGATTCGGTATACAGACCCGTGGTTTCGTACAGAGTTGTCCGGTTTCAAGTGCATTCGCCAGTCAAAAGTGATATGGCCTGTTCTGACAAGTGCTGTGACTGAGTCCTCACGGATGTCGGCAAGCAGATGTGCATCAAGATAGCGCACACGGCGAGAGGACCCATCAAGCACAGATTCCACTGCAACGAGCACCATGTTGGGAGTCTTCTTGGCAAGCGCTCTAACCAACGACTCGGTGGGCTGATATGCCACAACGTCATCTCCGTAGCGGAAGTCAATCCGTTGATTGTCTGCCGAGAGCACTAGACCCCACCCGCGGCTGTTGAACCCGGTGCCGCTCACTGTGCAGTTCAGTCCCAGTCGCCCGGCATCGTCGGTGTGACCGTACCTGAGAATGAAGTCACGCCATGTGATATTCCCAATACGCTTTGGCGATTTGGAAAGGAGGGTTATGGGGGTTGCTGACTCTCTTCGAGTTGTCTTGATTTCGAACTCACCCCAGTCAGGCACAGACAGATTGTTCTCCTGCAGGCCCAACAGTTGCTCCAGCTGTAGTCCAGCCGCTCCATGGCCGTGATGTGCTAGACGATACCAACGGCCACGCAGCTTTGTGAGCTTTGCTTCCAACGCCTCGAGTGTAATAGAGGCAGGGCGTCCCAATGTGCTTCGAGTCCTCCAGATAGATGTTGCATCAGGTCCACTTTGATTTCACTCTCGACGCTGTCGATGTATAGGCTTTAAAGGGATGGTCACTCCCTTCTGACTGAGAACGATGCAGTCTACCCGAAGGATAACGAAGCCCCTTGACATACCATATACACGGACCTGTAGTTGTCCTGAGAAGCACATCAACTGCATGACTGCAAAGGAGTGGATTCAGAGTCAGGTTGCCATATGGGAGTTCTTCTATGAGAAACGCGATCTGAGGGACAAGACCGTCCACCCTGCGGTGTTTCCGATTGCACTCGCAGCCAAGTGCATCAGCCTCTTCACACACGTAGGAGAACTCGTTCTCGACCCCTTTGTTGGAAGTGGCACAACTCTTCTCGCTGCCGAGGACCTGGGACGCAACGCGGTGGGATTCGACCTGAAGAGCGAGTATGTTGACCTGTGTTACTCCAGGCTGGGACAGACGCGACTCGAAGGTGACTCACAACAGATTGCGGTCTGCGATGATGCAAAGAACATACCAGAATACCTGAGAGAGGAGACCGTTGCGCTCGTGTTGACCTCACCACCCTATGCGAACATGCTGAACCGCCGGAGGAAGAACAAGAGCATTAGGGGGGACCTGAGGAACAACGAACACTATCTCACAGTCCAGCAATACTCCAACGACCCACGTGACCTTGGGACAATGGAGCCAAAGAGATACGCAGAAGCACTCGGAGAGATCTACGCTGGGATACTGCCGCTCTTGAGGCCTAAGGCGCACTCTGTGATCAACATAACGGACCTGTGGTGGGAGAACAGCAGAGTCCCGGTCCACATCTACACTGTCGAAGCCATGGAGAGAGTGGGATACGAACTGAGGAACATAATCATATGGGACCGCCGGAACCTAGTGAATAAAGTGGGCATCTTTGGGTGGCCGAGCAACTACATAACGCTTGGAACAACGTTCGAATACATACTCGACTTCTGGAGACCTCCTAAGTAGCAGGTATGGTTCCACTCTTCACGAAACTCGCCATATCCGTCCCAAAGCGCGTATTTGGACGGAGGAAGGATGGCAAGTCTTCGTATCGCCTTCTCAATTCACTCAACGTTTCAGGAGGCAGATACACGTAGCCTCCGGTCTTCGCTACCGCCTTCTGCAGCTCCTCGATGTTACCTTCTGTGAACTCCCCCGGGTCGTCAAAGAAACCAAACATCGAGTCCCCGTCGAACACCAGACCCCGCGTAGCACGCTCGCGAATCTTAAGGTTCTTGATTTCAATCCGATGGACGCATATGGATGACTGGATGGTGGGATGATACAAGGTGATGTCCGAGCGCTTGTCACGAACTCTGTAGTGAACGTCCCTCTTAAGACCCGCCCGAGAGAGGGCGACCTCAGCACATAACTCGGATGACTTGCCGCTAAGTGGCTGTATACTCTGGCTAATCTTCCGGCTTATGCCAATGATGAAGCTGTCATACTCAACTCCGTCGATAGTGACGGGCTGCAGAAGGGCTTCCCGCACAATGGCCTTTGCACTCTCCGAGATTCTTAGAGTCTTAAGGAAGGCATCGACCTGCTCGCGGAGGTAATCCTTCCTGTGACGTTTCATGCTTGCCCACATCTCAGAGTGTAGAGCATTGATGTCTATGTCAGGGTTCCTGGACAGAATCTCGTCTAGAAGTGTCCTTGCAGAGGGCATCATGTCCGCGGCGCTCGGTACTCAGGAGTGAGCCATTCTTAATAACCCGAGTAAGATGAGTGAACAGCAGTCGTAGCATCGATGGTAACAGGACTGCTTTCCTGCATCCTTGATCCTCTGAACCTATCATACTGTGTACCACATCAAACAGATGCGAGGTGGTAACTGGAAGAATGACCGAAACTCCAATGAATGCTGAGAACTTGCGAGTCTTCAGATTCAGGTACTATGTGTGGGTCATTACATGTGTAGCAGCGTGTGTCGCAGGGCAGATACTGCTCGTCTGTCTTCAGAATGGTTTTACTCTGCTGGTCCAGCCTGTTTTGTCGTTTTCGTCACCCATGTTGCGGTGCTAGGTGTGTTATGGTGGTTTCACATCGTGGTTTCAACCATGTCAAGGATGCCAACTCAATTCAGTACTGCAACCACAGGAGCGAATCCCGGCGATGGAGTCACGGAATCGGTCACGAGTGAACGCATCAGGCTTATCAACGCGGAGGTCGAGTTTCGTAAGGGAATCCGGTCCATTATGGGGCACTCACTCGTCATCGTGACAGCAGTGGCGTTGCCTGTCGTTGCCGTCTTGAGCTTTGTCGGTCTTCATCTTCGACGACTCCGTACCGGTTCTCCTGGGTATCGTGAGCGCGCCTCGGATTGTCGGTCATACTACTCTGGCCCTCTCAATCGTAATACTTACTGAGGCGGCTGTAACAAGGTATCAGGCAGGACGGGTTCTGATTATCGACGGTAATCCGACGTCGGCCGGGAATAGATTCATCGAGTCTGCTCTTGCAGGAAGAGAGAAACAGCGACACTGTTGATTCGGGTACCGAGTCCCCGACTGCGAAGGGTAGACTTTGGCACCGCGTTGAACTCGAGGCGCAATCCAAATGCACAGAAGACAAGACGGACCAACAAGGATAGTAAACAGCTCAGCATGTGGGATGAATGCTAATTGCATCGGACGTATGGCATATACCTGCGCTTGTTGATGAACTTCTGCTGTTCGGCACGATTGAACGAAGTGACGCTCTGCGTGTAATAGGTCATGCGGCTAAATACATCACACTTCAGATGGCCACACTTGGAGCACTGGATTCTGGATGACACCTCCACTGAGCCAAAGCACGCTGTCCGCCAGTTGATGCCAGCATGATAGTTACAGGAGGTGCAGTTTAGTACATCTTTGGTGTGGCCTTAATACACATTCTGAGTTTGATGAGCAATCTCGACTGTCAAACAATGTTATGCTCCGATGTCTGGTAGCAGACTCATACCACACACATTTGAATTGACCCACTTTCCATATGCGGCCAGTGGAAGTGGCACTGCCTTTCGCCCTTGGTTGCCTTCATGTTCACCAACTCCATCGAGTTCCACTGTTGGATGTGTCAATCGACTGGAGATGCGTGCAGGACTATGTCCGAGATGCCCGGTTCACTAGACCATTGTATGTCCTTCCGGAAGTACATCATCTAGAACACCTCTGTCGCACATACACGTTCTGCCGCGAAACACTAGGGCTGTGAGATGCGCATGACAAGGGGACTGTTAGCAACCACAGAACGTTACAATGGTCTGAAACCTGATACTAAGGGAATACCTCAGTTTCCTCTGCCATGTTGCCATTGGCGGAAATAGCTTTGATCGCACGATTCGGCTGGCAATCCAGTGATTGACCCGGAGTTGACAAGGATAATATGGGGACGAATTCCGAAGAAGACAACGGAGCACTTGATGACGACCGACAAGATGGCAGCTGTGCTTCGGATGGCCCAGCGGGACCTGCTAGGAGAACGACGCGCTTTCTCTCCCCGAGTCTGTTGCATAATTGATGTGATACTCGGGTAGAAAGAGGTAATGGGGTGCGATGGCTGTTGAGGTGCCATGAACCTCACCTACAATCAGGCCTATGACATGTGTTTTTGAAGGTCATCGCCTATGACGCACAGCGACTACTCCATATCTTCTGGGTGGACAGATGAATTATGCAAGAGTCTCTCTCCCCGAATGGGACTAGACCAATCTATGATGAAACCCACTTGGTCAGAAGCGTTTCAATGCGATCTGCGAATGCATTCAGGCGTTCTGCAGTTATCTATCAATTGTTCAGCCCAGCATGTACCTGTGCCTGTCGATGAACTCCTGTTGCTTGGCAGGATTGTACGAACTCAACGCTTGTTGATAGCCCGTGATGCGGCTGATCACATCGCACCCCACATGTCCGCACCTTGGACACTGGATCTTCGACAGCTCATCGATTGAAGTGAATCGTGTTGTCCGCCAGTCGATGCCAGCCTGATAGTTGCAGGCGGAACACACAAGTGTGTCCTTGGTGAACGAGAAGTACGCGTTCAGGGTCTCTCTGGCAATCTTCTTCGTCAGTGCCCAGAGTGCATCAGGGTCCGGACTGGCCTCGCCGAGGAAGATGTGTGTCAGTGCGCCTCCGTCCATGTACGGGTGGAACATACCCTCTTTCCGTACCCGCTCGCTCAGTGGCAGGTCAGCCGCCACGTCGAGAGCGGTGCTGTTAGTGTAATAGACATGCGGGTGAGACCCCCTGAGGTACTTTCGGATTCCGGGGTACATCTTGTAGTCCTTGGACGCAAGCCTTCCCGCGGCGCTCTCTGCAGGAGTACGAGTCACGGCGAAGTGCAGTCCGGTCTCAGCCCTGAACTCGTCGGCCCGCTGCTTGAGATGCTTGAGGACCTTGATACCGAACCGCGACCCCTCGCGCTCGTGGAGGCCCTGTCCGGTCACTATTGCGGCCATCTCGTTGAAGCCCACTGTGCCGAGCAAGTACTCCCTCTTCTCCATGTCAATGAGAGGCTTGCCGTTGGGTCTCGGCTGGGTGTAGAAGGGCACGCTACCGCTGGCGATGAGCTTCTCCATCAGGCGCTTCTTCTCCATTATCACCTGCTTTGACATCTCAATGTACTCGTCGAGTTTGGCGAAGAACTTGTCCTCATCACTGCGTCCCAGCCATGCGGCACGACCAAAGTTGGGGGTCACCATCTGTGAGGCTCCAAAGACCATGTTACCGCTCAGGAACTCCTCCATCTCCTCCTTGCTGCTCGCAGTCCACAGGTGTGAACAGCAGCTGCTGCACCCTGCCTCTATGTTTGACCTCCAGTTGAGGTAGTTCTCGAAGTAGGGAGACCCGAACTTGGCGGTGAGCTCTGCCACCAGTCTCCACGAGTCGTCGTACTCGGGGCCCATGAACTCCTCACGAAGGACGATGTTGGGCTTGGGGAAGTTGAAGCCCTTACCCTTGGAGTCTCCAGCGATCATGACCTCCATGAACGCATTGAAGAACAGCTTGGCCTCTTCCTCGAAGTCGCCATAGGTGAGGTCAGTGACGCGTCCGCCCGGGAGGACTGCCGGGACACTCCGCATTATCTTCGGAATTCCCGGGGTCAGGTCAACGCTTGAGAATATGACCTGTCCTCCTCTGGCAACGTACTGCTGAGTGAGCGTGAACACAAGCTGCTGGGCAGCCTGCTTGATTGCCTTGTACGGCTGGCCTCGCATGAAGGGTGCGAGGAATGTGTTGTAGAAGAAGTATCCCTGACCGCCGGCAAACGAACTCTGAGCTGCTGCCAGCCAGATTGCAGAGTGATTGACCGCCACATGCAGATGATGGGCGGGTCCTGCTGCACTGGAGTGCATTCCTCCGAGACCGTCGGGTGCAATGCCCAGGAGGAGCACCTGTCTGAGGTCCCATGTTGCACAGTAGTCTCTGGTGGAGAAGTACTCGCGGTCCTTGATGTAGATGTCGCCTCGAAGATGAGCATCGGCAAGGTGAGATGGAATGCTCAGGTAGGTGTGCTGTTCCATGACCTGGTCGTGAACCAGCTTGGCTATGGTCTCAGGATTGCGCATGAGGTTGGCATTGGAGGTGTACTGCCCGGGAGCGTTTATCAACAGGTCGAGGTCGTACATCGGAATGCCCACTCTGGTGTAGCGCATTCGCGCCTTCTCCAGACCCATCTCAGCCAGTACGCTGTTGCACATCTCTCGTATCAGAGGGCCAGAGAGGAATCGGATGCCGGACGCTGCAATCCTGTCCATGACCCGCACGGCGACCATGTGGGCGGTCGCCTCGTCAATACCAGTCTCTAGCCTCAGGCTGTTGATGATGCGGCTGGAGTCAAAGGGCTCCATTGTGTCACTGGTCGTTCGAACCTGTGGGAGCTTCTTCTCGCGAGCACGGAGATCGTCTGCGTCGCCGTGAACTGATGCGCCGATGTCTGTCATAATGTACCAACTCCAAGCTTCTGTCTGACGTCTTCCACGCTGGGAACTTGACCACTGTAGAGCAACCTGAGTCCGTGGCTGTCTTCCACAATCACGCTCGGGGTCGAGGCAATGAACACCTGTTCTTCAAGTAGTCTGAACTCCAGGTCAGGGTCCATGCTCTGCAGGTCCACGGTCTTGAGCTGTATGTTCGTCCCTTGCAGTGCTTCACTCAAGACCATCTTGGCAGCTGGGCAGTTCGGGCAGCTGGGCTGCGTGAACAGGTATACGGTCTGATGAGTGTCCTCTCCCGGCATCATGGCTATGCAATCCCTTCTCGTTGGACGGGTGACAGTAGATGAGCAACATCTGTGATTATAAGACTTGTCGAGACGGAGATGGGCCTTTAGAGGCCGTCCGGGACCATACTGCGGAGGGAGGCGACTGTGCAGAATACGCACAGACACTCGTTCAGAGCGTGTCTAATAAGGTCCTAGATGACCAAGACTCTGTCGCCCGAAAACAGCCCCCGAGAACCAAGAGGCTGGCTCTGCATCGCTTGCATAGGAGTGACTCTGGTTGTGCATGAGCGCCAAACCCGGCTTGCGGCACGACACCCATAAATGGTACGCTCAGGCTCAGACTTGTGATTGCAGAATGCCGACATACATCAAGGCCAGGACTCCTGTTGATGGGTGGCGTAGGATAGTCAGGACGATAATGGAGTCGGGAATGGAACGAGTTGATGAGAGAGGGATTCCGACACGATGGGTGGACAATGCCATGATTCACATTGTGGACCCATATAGCGAGAGGGTGACTTCGGAGTATCCCTTCAGTGAGACTGTCCTGAGAGAGAAGTATGCCACACAACTGCTCAACCCTGATAGAATGGGCTTTGATTACACGTATGGCGAGAGGCTGAATGCATGGGGAGAAGAGGCGCTAGACCAGTTGGACTATGTTGTCAGAAAGCTGCATGAGAACAGACACACACGGCGTGCGGTCGCCACCACATGGGACCCAAGACGAGACACACACAACGATGAGGTCCCATGCTTGAACCACTTTGTCTTCATGGAACGAGAGGGAGTCCTGGACTTGTCGGTGACTATCAGATCGAATGATATGTACGGTGCATGGCCTGCCAATGTCTATGCGCTCGGAGAGCTACTGAAGAACATCGCCGAGCGGACGAACATACAACCGGGTAGCCTTACGACTCTGTCAGTCAATGCACACATCTACAAGCATGATTGGGACAAGGCATCTCGAATATGAAAAGTATCTTGATGCGTTCAGTTAAAATAGGTCGGAAACCGGAATGTGTCACAGGGGTTTCTTGCTGTAACCGGCTGAACCATACATGCGCCGGAGGCAGACCGCAATGGATGATACTGACAAGAAGATGATGTCCATACTACAGGCGAACGGACGAGTGAGCCTCTCGGAGATTGGCAAGGCGCTCGGCATGTCGCACGTCGCAGTCAGCAAGCGGCTGGACAAGCTGATCAGCGAGGATATGGTCCAAGTCACTGCAGGTGTCAATGCGGAGAAGCTAGACATGAAGATCCTGTTCATGGGACTTGAGGCAGAGAGTCTTGAGGTCGCAGACAGAATAGTTGAGAAGTACAAGTCATGCCCTCGACTGCTCACCCTTGCAACAGTGACGGGCAGATACAACCTCTTTGCGGTCATGGTCGCAGAGGACACATGGACACTCGAGTCAATCATAGGTACATGCAGTCTGAGAACGGAAGCTGGCATAAGGCGGTCTGAGAGCTGGTTCGGTAATGCACCCCTGCAACCCAAGTTTCTTCAGGTCAGCCTTGCACCTCATCAGACTGGAGGCACCGCAGGTCCGTGCAAGTCGGACTGCGCCGATTGCAAGAGGTATACCTCGCTCAGGTGTGTTGGGTGCCCATGCACAACGGCCTACAGGGGCACGGTGTGGGCGACGCCGGAGAAGCAGAAGGGGAGAGGCACTAGGAGCAAGAGTTAATTCCCTAAGGTATGGGCCTGCCCCTATGACCGATGTGAGCAAGGTCTTCATTCACCCACTGGCCGTCGTGGACGAAGGAGCCAAGATAGGCGACGGAACACGCATCTGGCACTTCGCTCATGTTAGAGGCTCTGCCAAGATAGGGACAGGTTGTAACATAGGAAAAGACGTCTATGTTGACGCGGATGTCGTAATCGGGGACAGAGTGAAGATACAGAATGGCGTCTCGGTCTATCATGGCGTGACTATCGAGGATGATGTCTTCTGCGGACCACACATGACCTTCACCAACGACCTGTATCCCCGTGCCTTCGGAGACGCGTGGACGGTCTCGAAGACGCTGGTCAGGAGGGGTGCCTCAATAGGGGCGCACGCGACAATAGTGTGTAACACGACGCTGGGCGAGTATTGCATGATAGGTGCAGGTGCTGTCGTGACAAAAGACGTTCCTCCACACGCACTCGTGGTGGGAAACCCTGCGCATATCGTGGCGTTCGTCTGCAAGTGCGGTCAGCCTCTGAAGGAGGAGATGAAGCGCTCAGCCGAGTCGGTGCTGCTCAGGTGCAGCAAGTGTAAAGAGCAGATCACTATACCCATGGCCGACTACAAGAAGAAGGTCGGTTAGCACTCAAGTGTCGCAGCTCTACAAGAGGTTCGTCAACGAGAGAGTCCAGCCACTGGTCGGCAAGGTCAGACAGATAAGGAACTGCACGATAATCGCGCACATTGACCACGGCAAGACGACCCTGGCAGACTCGCTCATTGCCTCATCGGGTCTACTGTCTAAGGAGGTGGCTGCAACTGCTAGGCTTCTGGACAGCGACCAGATAGAGCAGCAGAGAGGCATCACCATAAAGGCTTCAGGTATATCATTGGTTCATACCAAAGGTGAAGCGGCACATCTTGTGCATCTCGTAGACACACCAGGGCATATCGACTTCTCGAGCCATGTCACCAGAGGTCTTCGGCTAACGGATGGGGCCATCGTTCTCGTCGACGTCATCGAGGGAATCATGGTGCAGACTGAGACCGTCACGAGGCAAGCGATGAAGGAGCTTGTGCGTCCAGTCCTGTTGGTCAACAAGGTTGACAGGCTGATCACTGAGAGAAGGCTCTCACCCACAAAGACTGCAGCAGAGATTAATCGGACGGTCAGGGAATTCAACACCATGCTTGGGAAGTACCTCTCCGACGACATCTTGGAGAAATGGGAGGTGTCCTTCAGGAGGCAGTCCCTTGCGGTTGGTTCTGCCCTAGACAAGTGGGCCATCGACATCCAATCACTGAAGAAGAGAACGGAGGGGAGCGAGGAGCCGTCACGACTGGCGGAGGCATTCATGGAGATCCTAGAGGAGATAACCCATGCGTACGGAGAGGGGAGGGAGAAGACTCTGACGACTCAGTATCCCATCGCTGATGCAGTACTCGACGCCGTCATCGCCAGCGTACCCAGTCCTGACTGTGCACAGGCATACAGGATTCCTTCCTTCTGGACAGGAGAGACTTCCTCCACATCCGGGCGAGCCCTTCTTGCTTGCGACCCATCAGGACCCTGCATTCTTCTTGTGGCGGACGTGCAGCCAGACATTCACGCAAACACTGCTGCATCAGTA
>JACAEL010000075.1 GCA_013388835.1 Candidatus Thorarchaeota archaeon
GTATTAACCTGTTCAACTGGGATGACACGCTGGGCTTGGAACTCTATGAACGACTCCGTATGTCTGCCTTCAGATTCTCACACGCCCTGAGCAGACGCGGCAGACTCCTTGATGTGGGGTCGGGCAATGGAATCGGTACCGCATCGATATGGGGTCACTACTACAGAAGGAATGCATTTGGTCCCGACTCGCCAATGAGAATCTACGGTCTTGAACCCGATGATGGTCTGCGAACGATAGCGAGTGAAGAGTTTGCCGTGATTGCATCAAGGGTGATGAAGACTGAACGGAGCGCACTGGAGAGTGCGAAGGAGTACTATCCTCAGTTCATTGCAGGGTATGCCGAGAACATACCCTTCGAGGATGGCTTCTTCGACATGGTGTACACTTCACAGGTCCTGCACTGGTGCGATGGAGAGCGAGCCACCAAAGAAATGATGCGTGTGTTGAAGCCGGGCGGTATCCTCTTTGGTACTGAGTCATTCTATCCCACAATGGACGAGTATCTGGAACTGTACTCCCTCCTGAATCAAGGGGCCGGAGGCGCCATAAGAAAGGAGGACTTTGTAAAGTGGGCTCGTGAGGCAGGGGCTACCAAGGTGGGATTCGCAACTCCCGCCGTTGCCTTCAAGGTCACAAAGGGACCGGTCACCTGAGAGGTCATAAGAGCGAGCAGTGGCCCGTATAATGTTACAATACGAAACTACAGAGTCAGCGCATAAAGGATGGATGAAGAGTGACAAAGATTGGTGCATGGATCGAGATGCTCAAGCTCGGTGCTAGTGTACGCGGACTCAAGAAGGAAGTACGGTTCTTCTACAGAAACAGTCTCATCAACAGTCTTCTGAAGGAGGGCTGGTTCGACTTCCTCTCTCAGCCAAGGACCGCACAGGACGTATGTGACCACTTTGGTTACACGGACATGCAGTTTCTCACGAGGGTTCTTGATGTCTTCACTAATGATGGAGTGCTTATCAGGGAGGATGACAGATACCGAAGCGCGTTCCCAGTCGAGCCGCAGCCTGTCAAGCTGCCAAGGTTTTTCGGTGCCGCCATGAAGCAGATTACGCTCGATGGTGCCGCGTCGTTTCCCGACAGGCTGAAGGGACGCTACGGGACCTTCTCTGACGGGATGAATCTGTTCAACTGGGACGACACGCTTGGCCTGGAGTTGTATGAACGACTCCGGATGTCTGCATTCAGGTTCTCACACGCCCTGAACAGGCGTGGCAGGTTCCTCGACGTGGGGTGTGGTAACGGGACTGGCACAGCGGCAATCTGGGGTTACTACAACAGGCGGAAAGCGTTCGGCCCGGGGTCCAAGATGGAGATCTACGGGCTGGAACCGGACGAGGGCTTACGGTCAATCGCGGCCGAAGAGTTCCCGGTATATGCCTCACGGCTGGTAAAGCTTGACCGTTCCGTCATAGAGGGCCTGAAGGAGTACCACCCACGTTTTGTTGCAGGGTACGCGGAGAACATACCCTTCGATGACGAGTACTTTGACATGGTATACACTTCACAGGTCCTGCACTGGTGCAACGGTGAACAGGCCACGAAGGAGATGATGCGGGTGCTGAAGCCGGGCGGTCTCTTCTTTGGAACCGAGTCGTTCCATCCGTCAATGGACCCATATGTCGAGCTGTTCACTCTGGTCAACGAGGGTGCCGGCGGTGTGATACGCAAGGAAGACTTTGAGAGGTGGGTGAGGGAAGCCGGAGCTGTGTCAGTGGGCTTTGCCACCCCGACCGTTGCCTTCAAGGTCATCAAGAAGTCGGCGAGCTAGAGTCTGTATTGTGGGACCGTAGGAATCGCTGTTCACACTGGTCCGGTCCTTGAGGTATGCGAACAGCACGCCACTCTGGGATTGATAGATCTCGGCAAGGCGGTCCGGTTGCTTTCAGTACATGTCACTAGGACCGCCTCCTGAGGCCACCTTACGTCCCGAGCCGACCTCCTGAGTCTCCGGACGATGGAGTAAGGACATGTCGATACATGCGAACGCGACTGCTCTGCAGTCTCGTTGCGGGACGTATGGGGCCTGCCGTGAGAGGCCAATGCGACGATACAGCTTCTCATGTCACTCAGGCTCCCCCTGTGGAGACTGGCGTACTGAAGTCATCATGACCGCAGACCATGTAGCGAGGGCGGCCGGTGTGATGTCATTTTCTCTCCTGTTCGGAGGGTCTCCTGACATTCGTGCTCAGCTGTTCTTTCACATGGTGACGAGCAGATGCAACTAGCGAAGTCCTTTTCTGTCTGCATCCGAGTACATACGTGTTACAAGGGGTGAAACCTACGACTCAGTCAGAGTCGCATGACCTAGACAAGGTGTTCAAGGCACTTGGTCATGTGACACGCAGAAGAATCCTACAGCTTCTCGCCCAGACTCCACGGTATGCCTACGAGCTATCTAAGCTCTTGAACCTCAACCGAAGGGTCGTCCTCAAGCACTTGGAGTCTCTTCAGGAGGCCGGGCTTATAGACACTCAGGTGGGCGGAAGTGACGTCGGACCTGAGAGGACATACTACCGCTTGAGTGTGAGTTTCGGACTGTCAACGACGATTCTTCCGAACGCCTTTGTCGTGGGACTCACCAGCGCAAGTGCGAAGGCTCCTGTTCTGTATATTCCGTCCCCGCTGCCTGAGGAACACCGCTCAGAGCTGCGCGAAGTGCGAGTGCTCCTCACAGACCTGCATCAGATCGGCTTGAGGATTCAGGACCTGGAGGACGAGCGAATGCGGCTGGCTGCCGTCCGCGGGCAACTCATGCAGAGACTGGAAGGACTAATGGCTGAGTGTTCGCTGGATTCGGAGTCCTGCCGGCGGATACGCGAGATAGTTGACCCTGAGAAGCGTAGTGCCGTGCCAGAAGATGGTTCGCGGGCAAGGTCATCCGATGACATCCGGGATGTGCTGTCGATCTTTCAAGAGGGATCTGCGTCCAGAAGCGAAAAGGCCACGAAGTCCAGACAAGAGTCTCGCTACTGATACGTTATGCACTACCAGCTGACCATGATTCCCCATTCTGTCCTGTCATTGTCGGGCATACTCGGGACGTACTCGACGCTGGACATCTTCAGGTCGAGCCCCGATGACTTCTTGACCTCGAGATAGTACTTTCCCTTGGACGTGGTGAGTGTGATGATTCCTTGTGCAAGGGAGAAGATCTGGTTGATTGTGACCTTGTCAGCTGCGTCCTCGTGGATCAGATAGAACTCGAGTGAGCCTGCCTTGACGCTCTCCTCAACGCTCTCCTTGAAGAACTGAACGACGTCCTTTGGTGAGAAGTCGATGAGGAGGGGGGTCAGTCCCTCAAAGGAGACTACTCTGGGAGCATACGTGGACCTCATCTCCCTCAGCATGATGTTGATCTCGTGGAGGTGTCTGGAGCACGAGTGGACTCCTAACAGCTCCTGTCCGTAGGAGACCTCAAGTATCTGAAAACGCTCCCCCTGATTCTGAGCCATCGCCCTCATGATGCTTCTGTTCCGGGCCTCTGTCACAACCTGAAGCGTCTTCATCCCCAGTTCTATGGAGCGCCTTACGATTGTATGCATGAAAAGGTCGAAGTGACTGTCCTGCGACACCATCACGACGAAGACATAGCCTGGTGGAGGTCGAGTGAGAAGCGTGTCAATCAGCTGGTACCTAGCATGAGGCGACTCAGCAGGAACAGTCGACAAGGGCCATATCCGCTCGCATCTCAAGTCATGCCCAGATGTCTGCGAATGGTTGCCACAAGAGCAGCACCACCGAAGGGCTTGACAATATACTCGTCCGCACCAACCTCTTCTCCCATGGCTATGTCCTTGGTCATTCCCTTCGCAGTAAACATCAGGATGGGTGTTTTCCTGAAGGCATCCTCGTTCTTGAGCTGTCTACAGACCTCAAACCCATCCATCTTGGGTAGCATAACATCCAGAAGGATGAGGTCGGGCTTCTGTGACCTGGCCATCATCAGACCCTGCTCGCCGTCGTGCGCGCAGATGACTTCGAACCCATGTCTCTCAAGAAAGGTCTTGGCCAGCTCTGTTGTGACTTCCTCGTCGTCAACAACGAGGATACGCTTCTTCTTCGCAATGGAGCTCATGTGTGAATCTCCTTCAATGACTTGACTCTGTGCACGAACGAACCTTCTTCTGAGCCTCCTCTTGTCCTGATGCTTGTGAAAGCACTCCTCTTGTGATTATTGGGTACAAAACGGTAAGTAAGGCTTTCGGGTGCTTTACCTGTGGTGCGAAAGCACTGATGAGTTGGAGATTTGCTGCGAGGACCAGTGCTCGATGGGCACGAACCCAGTGTTATCGTCAGATGACTGCCTGATTCCTGTATCAGGTTTGGCCCTTCTGGCGCCGAACGGCTCCTTTCATCGTATAGGGAGTGCGTGTGATCATGATGGGGGAGTTGGTCAAAATGGGAATGGGCTGCATGACGAGATGGACCGTTGACTCAGTACCGCCGCGAGACGCCCAGCGAACACTACGCATAACTCCGGAGTATCTAGTATTCGGAACGAGGTTTGGACCTCAGGATTAGTTGTTCGAAGACCACGGGTTTGTTGAGGCGGTTCAGAGGAAGTTGCCCCTTCTCTTTCATCTTGCAGAGCAAGAGTGTTCAAGGGCCGGAAGAATAGGCATGGAGGTCGGGTTTCGCCACGTACTCGTCCACTCTTGCCCTCGCCTTCTCCACATATTCTGGGTTCACATCGATGCAGATGAAGTGTCTTCCGGTTCTCATTGCTGACACTGCTGTTGTGCCCACTCCGCAGAACGGATCTAAGACGACTTCACCCTCAAAGGTGTACAACTGAATGCATCTGTAGGGCAGCTCTACTGGGAACGGGGCTGGGTGTCCGACCCTCTTGGCCGACTCTGGTGGGAACTCCCAGACGCTCTTGGTGAACTCTAGGAACTCCTCCCTAGTTATGGTGCTCTTCGTCCCCTTGGAGCTTCTACTGAACTTCCCTTTCGAGAACACGAGGATGTACTCGTGTGTGTCCCTCAGAACTGGATTAGACGCGGATCTCCAACTTCCCCATGCTGTCGAGACTCCCGCACCGGCTCCCTTGTTCCAGATGATCTCGCCCCTCATCAGGAATCCGACCTCTAGCATGGCATCCATCACGAACTTGTGATATGGAATATAGGGCTTCCTACCAACATTGGCTATGTTTACGCATGCCCTGCCTCCACTGAGCAGAACTCTGTGAGTCTCAGAGAAGACATCCCTCAGCATCCCAATGTAATCGTCCAGATTCAAGTCCTCGTCGTACTCTTTGCCCACGTTGTAGGGTGGTGAAGTCACCATGAGATGGACACTGGAATCAGGGATGTTGCTCATTCTCCTGGAATCCTGGCATATTATCTTGTCAAGTACTTCAGAGGGAACAGAACTTGTAGCTTCATCTTCTCGCTCATCTGTTTCCAGTCCTTGGTACATCTTGCTGCTGTAGAAAGGTGTGGAATCATGTCCTTCTCTCTTTGAAACGCCAAACTTGCTTGTTCTGGTGCCTCTTTGCTTCAAGTCGGATTTCTCCATAGCTCGTCAGGGCAGAGTTGCCTTCGACTCTTTTCGTCTTGTGGTTATGACGTTTCTCCTGAATCAGTATCTCTCTTCAGGGAAATCAACCTACGCCTCAGGCAGGCCATCGAAGACATTCATCTCCTGAGCGGCTCTTCTTGTCAACCTTCCTCTTCACTTGTCCTTTTCGGCCTTCGTACAAAGAAGAGGTCTCTCCAGTGTGCACGCCATGAACAGGCCCTCTGCGGTCCCTTCGTTGCCCTGCCCGCTGTTTCGTTCACCGTTCACTCCTGGTTGCACAGGGTTGAACACAAGAGTCCTGTCGTTCCCAGGTAACGGCACTGGGGAGGGTCACTCCTTGAGGCCGCTCAGGTGTCGGATGGATGACCTCAGGCTATTGCCTTCGAACCGTGGTATGTATATGAGCCCCGCTGGTCTGGAGACCTGCCCACGGATGCCCAGAGGCGTCCAACATCTCGGCAGCTGTTGCACACTCTCTCCACACCAGGGCCCGGACTAGTCTGTCCATCACGCATTGTGAGCCCGTGGCAAGACCAACAAGACCATCTGTGCAGTCCTTGACGTTCCCTGTGGCACTTATTGTTCCATGTGTCTCTGATACACCGCTTCGGTCGTATCTTTCTTCCGAGGCTCTACACTATTGGTGTAAGCTCGTAGTCAAGGAACCCAGCTGATAGCAGTGGGCGCAGGGCAAGGAAGTTGCTTCTCGGGTTGATGCCAGCCACACTGATCACACCGCACAGTTCTTCGACTCTCAGATGCACACTGTGGGACAGAGACTGAGCCTTGACTGACTGATGGTGGCTCAGTATGGTCAGCGTCACTCTTCCCGTGCCGTAGAGCGCTGCAGTGAGCTCTGCGACCATGCCCTTGACCACAGAGGGCCCGTACTTGTTCTCCAGGGTGTCAAGAGCGAAGAGGTCTGTGGCCGGACAACCATACTCTCTCTCAAGACGTCCGGTCTCGTATCTGATCTCTTGAATTGCCTTCGCCGGGTCGTCATCGATTGGCTTCACATTGCCGCCCCGGCCCAGAGCGTGACGGCCGAAGTAGACCAGTCTGTCGGTCGCACTTGACAAGTCCATGAAGTGCTCCAGTCCATGCGTCAGTCTCTCGGGTGACCAGCCTTCGGGAAGCAGAATGACTGCAGGCCGACCCAGCTGCAGGTTGTTGGACAGAAAGGGTATGTAAATCGTTTCAAGATATGGAGCCGCAAGGTCTTCCACTTCGATCAGGTTCAATGTGCCCTTGATGAAGCCCCCGCCTGTCAGTCTGTCAAGACTCCGATTGCCAGTCGATATCCGGCTGGCCGAGGGATCGGGTATGGGCTCTCGCTCGACAGTGATTGGAGGATAGGTGTGTTGATGCCAGGGTATGTAGGTGAACCTGCCTCCGTCAAGAGTGAAGAGGTACGAGTCCTGTGGCACTGGGAACCACCTCATCTTCTCAATCACCAGCTGACGAAAGACGCGCTCGTCCCTCCTGTGTTTCTCAAGCCTGATGATACTGTCCGCCGAGTAGTGAAGGGCACGGGAATCGACCAGCTGCTGTCCGTCCTCTGATACAATGACCAGCTTCTTCTTCTGTTCTCTCGCAGCGACAAGGAGTTCCTTTTCGAATCTGCGTCTCTGCGGCTCGTGCAGGGTCTCCACGAGTTCAGACCACGAGTCGATGATGATGACCCTTGCATCACGGACCTGTCTCTTGTCGGTGACGAAGACTGACAACACGTCTCCCATATCCGTCGACTGAACCCGCTCTCCCGTGTCCGTATGGGTGGTCTTTATGGCGACATGACGTGACTCCCAGTCTGGAGAATCGACGAAGCG
Source organism: Candidatus Thorarchaeota archaeon (assembly GCA_013388835.1). Classification (NCBI taxonomy): domain Archaea; kingdom Promethearchaeati; phylum Candidatus Thorarchaeota; species Candidatus Thorarchaeota archaeon. Next base: position 7,374 of record JACAEL010000075.1, read on the forward strand.
CTCTCCGGATGCCGAACAGCACTCTTGGCTTGTCAGTATCATGAATGAGTCCTGAGTGAACATGAACACCTCTCGAGCAAGCATAGACTTGCCTGTGCCGGGCTCACCACTCAACACAATGACATATCCATCCGGGGTGTTGAGTGCATCCACTAGTATTGGAGGTATCGCCCCTTTGGGAGTCATCGTTGTCCCCATTGGTCCTTCTCTGCATATATAGCTAAGTGGGGTCGGCCTCTCCTCTGAGTTTGCTCAGAAAGCGTCTGAAATATGGGCAGAGTGAACCCGTCCACAGTAGGTTCCCAAAGCATTCTTTTCCGGCAGATGTCCGGTCTGCGCGGCATTCGAAGTTCTTGTCCGAGTCATAGAGTATGCACGTCGAACTCTCCAGTGAGGGGTCTTCAAAGACCTGTCTTCGGACCCCGCGCATCAGTTCTAGGGCATTCTCATCCGCCCATTCTCCGTTGCTGTCCATAATCGCTCTTACAGCGGACTGCGATGTCCTGTCTGGAGGAAGATCCATCTCCCACTCAGCGATTAGAGTTGTCACAAGCCCATGAAAGACGTACAGTGGGTAGGAGATCTCCTGCGCTGTTCGAGTCGCTTGTGTGGCAAGGTCCACCGACCTCTCGAACTCCCGCCGCATATAGGCCAGGTCGGCCAGCTGTGAGAGGGCTAGACACTGCTCCTCCTTCATTCCCGAACGTTCTGTGATGGTGTGGGCGTCTTCGTAGTACCGCTTTGCGCTGTCTAGATCCCCTCTTCTCACGGCTATGTCCCCAAGGTTCAGCATGGCAACAGCCATTCCTCTCATGTACTCTGCCTCGTGACTGATCTCAAGCGCTCTCTTGTTGTAGACCTCCATCTGCTCCAGTTGCCCTAGCCGCCGATCAATCTCACCAACGTTGATGAGCGTCCGGGCCACGCCAATCTGGTTACTCAGCTGCTGTTGGATGAGCAGTGTCTCCTCGAACTGGTCTCTGGCGTCTTGGAACTGCCCGTTGCGGAGTAGCATCAGTCCCCGTATGTTCCTGGCATTGGCAACGCCTTGAAGATACCCCATCATCTCAAACTTCTTCAGGGCTGAACCTATCAGGACCTCTGCCTCTTCGTACTCGTGTGAGTCCATCAACACATAGGCTCTGCAGTACTGAATGTTTGCAAGGGCCAGACTGTTGTCGAAGTGTCTAGCGGCCTCCTCCGCTGCATCAAGACGAATCAGGGCCTCCTCTATGCTCTTGGTGGTCCCGGCGATATGTGCAAGCGTGATTCTCGCGTCGAGTAGCACCGCCTGTACTCTGTTTCGCAAATCGACGTTATGGACTGTGGCTTCCGTGGCGCGCGTTATGCTGTCGTTTGCAACCTCTCGAGCCTGGTCCGTGTAACCAAGGTCTATCAGGACAGATGCCAGTTGTCCCGAAGTCTCCGCGAACCCTATGTAGTCTTTGGACTGCCACAACGAGTTCACATGGTTCCTTAGCCTGCTCAACCATCTTGGGTCGAGGCTCTGTCTGCAATAGGCCGCTGAGGCAAAGGCCTTGGCCACCTGGCTAGTTGATCCTTTCGCGAGCGCCTGATTGTAGCCATACATGCCTCGCAGATAGCTGGCCTTTGCACACATCACGACAAACCCGGTGGACCGCTTCTGCCACTCTCCAGAGCCGACGTACTCAAGCAGGATGTCTGTGAAGTCACGAAACCTGTCCTTCTGACCCTTCGCGGTCTGCCTAGTTCTCCTATCGAGGTCTTCCAGCTCATACCTGTCCAGCTGTCCTTCGTACATGCTGAACTCTGGGATTATTGGTCCCGTCATGGGTATAGGTACACCACTCCTGTACGCTTCTTAGCAGGCGTATTGGGCTGGATAGCTCCACGCGGTATCACGGAAAGAAGGTTCTAGTAGAAACATCCGCATGTGTTTTCGGTCCTGCTCCTGAAGGGTTTCCTGTACAAGGCTTTCGGGTACTGCCCTATAAGGATTCATCATGGATACGCCGAATACTGGAAGAGTTAAATGAACCTGCGGCAGGAGTGAATTGCGAAGGGTTGCTGACGTTGAAGGAACGCGTGAGTAGTGGCGTGGCTGGACTGGACCAGCTATTGGGCGGAGGATTCCTACGAGGTCGCACACTCCTAGTCACCGGAGGTCCGGGGACTGGAAAGTCGATACTGGGATGGCACTTTCTCCTCAAGGGTGCATCGTCAGACGAGAGCGGCCTGCTTGTCTCTTTAGACCAGACTGAGGAGATGATCATTGCTGACATGGCAGACCTAGGACTTGAACCCCAGTCCGCACTCAGCTCAAAGAGGCTGTCCATAATGGCTGGTACACTGAGCCTGTCACCGCAAGGAGGGTCCTACGAATACAATGTCAGTTTTGAGGGCGGGCTCATCCGGGACAAGCCCTTCACTGTCACAAACCTCGCGCAGCTCATTCGCCACAGGGTGACTGAGACGGGTGCAACCCGCCTTGTAGTGGACGGTCTTGGTCCGCTCCTTGAGCTGGCAGCAGGTAGTCTGGAGACACGACAGGCGGTCTACGGCTTCGTCAAGGAGATATCAAATTCGCACATCACAACACTTCTGACCCAGGAACTGAAGAGTCACCCCAATAGCCCGAGCGATGAGATGCCGCAGTTCTTGGCTGATGGAGTGATAAAGCTGGACATGGGCTACTCTGCAGGCGACTATGTCCGAACGATTCAGGTGATGAAGATGCGCGGCAGTACACACACCATGCGGCCCGTGCTCTTCAAGATTGGAAACGATGGAATGGTTGTGTTTCCCGAGTCAAGGGTCTCGTGATCAGCGGCGCTCGCGCAGGACTGGAGCCACCTTCCTCATGGTGTCAACGAGGTCATAAGTGGAGAAGGGTTTTTGGAGGTAGGCCCGTGCGCCCGCCGCAAGCGCTGTCTCTCCATATCCCTGCCGCGGGTCGGAAACCGCCACTATTGCGATTGTCGGGTCCAAGTCCAGTATGTCTTCTATTAGTCTTAATGTCCTTGGCTCGTCCAGCTCAAGGTCCAGTATGAGTATGTCGGGCTTCTCCCTGTCACACAGCATGAGGAGCGATGACGGGTCTTCAGCCTCTGCTACCGTCACGAAGCCTTCTTCCTCTATGGCCATACGAAGTAGAGTTCTGAGAAAAGGTACGATGCCGGCGATTATGACCTTCATGAGGGAGTATTCCTCTGCCAGTACGACGCGCAGTGTCTTGTGTCCTTTAGCTGGCAATCGCATTCTCAACAAGGTCCAACATATGTCTGATGGTCACGGGCTTGAGACCAAAGCTCTTGGCTCCGCTCTTCATCGCCTGCTCGCGTACGTTGGCGTCCGCACTGATGAACACGATTCTTGCGTTCGGGTCAATGCTGAGAATCTCTTTCATCGCCTGTAGCCCATCCTTGTTTGGCATTCTGTGGTCTAGGATTATCACTTCGGGCTTGGGTGACATCTCGATAAACTTCTGTATGGCCTCCTCACCGTCAAAGGCGTCGCCCACAACTGTATGTCCCTTGATAGCGAAAACATCCTTGTACAAACGGTGAAGGATGGCTTCGTCATCGATGATGAATATCGTCACCATTCTTGGTTCCTCTCCAGCTGCGGGCATCATATTGTCATCCCGTGGTGGTGTGTCGCTCCTGTGCTCTTTACCTTTTAGTTTTGTCTGGCTGCAGTCGATGTCCAGCCCGCAATATAAGTAAATCTTCGATATCTGCCCGCAGTAGCACCTCATGCGAGCAGGTGAATGTGCTGGCGGCGTGTCCCAATCCTGCGCCCCTCTAAGGCCGACTCTGGCCCTGGAGAGGTCCTACTGCAAGGGAGTATCAGTCCCCCCTCGTCGCGTGACATAAACCGTGCTACCTGATCACTTGTCTCGGCTAGCGCACGTCCCCACGCCTCTCTGCCCTCTCCACAGCTCTCACATCCCCTCAAATGCATCACTCACTATCTGTCGATAAATCGTCAGGTCCCAGGTCGCTGGTGTGCCTTATATCTGACATCCACTTGCTAAAATATACATCTAATATTGGCGTCATAAGCGTCAATATACTCATCATGTGGAGGCAACACGTCTGGTCATATTGCATCCTGCTCCATTGAGTATGCTGAAAGTGCCCTGATGTTGGACTCGCCGTCCGCAGCGGAGTAGTGATGATCCTCGCCGTGCATTCACAATACGTACTCAGAAATCAAATACGCGTAGGGGGTCCGTGTGGTCACATATCATCTTGGCATACTCAGATACTGTGTACTTGCCTATTGTGGCGTGGTTAATCCCCCTCATCTGACAACAATTCGTGGTCATAGATATCATGATACGCTACTTGAGTATGCAAGGCGTCTTCAAGGATTATGGATCAGGCATGCTGATAATCCACCCCATGTTACATCTACCTTAGGGTATAACCTATCGACAGTAATTACGACAAACACACATCGGATGAGCAGGCGCAAGCGGGATAGAGATGTACCAGATGACGCCAATTGGTATCAAATCAGTTACAATAAATTATGGCCGGAAGGGTCAAATGAGTGTCTGAATTGAGAGTACGCGAGTGGACACGTTCGAAAAACCGAAAGGTCCGGTGTGATGGCATCCGGTTCGTGCGAATTGGGTATCTGAGAAGGATACCTCAACACCAGGGGAGTGCTTGGGCTGGACCAGATGGTCATTGAGGGGATGTGTTGTTCAATTGGCTGTTCATGCTGGGCACATGGTTGTACTGAGCACCGTGTTGTATTGTGTTCAGCAGACGGACGAGTAGACGATGTGGCGGAGCGCACGGCAGATGTGGACAGTGACTCACTGTGGCAGACTACACTCTTTACGAGTCAGCAGGTCTACAATTGTGACAGCTGCAAGTGACGCCACCACAGGTACTGCCCTGGGGACAATACACGGATCATGTCGTCCACTGACAGAAATGGTCACATCCCTCCTTTCTCTCAGATTCACACTTCTCTGCGTCATTCCGATGCTGGGGGTTGGTTTTATTGCGACTCGGAATACGATTGGTGCACCGGTGGAAATACCGCCCAATATGCCTCCGGCATCATTCTTAGTCCAGACCACTCTGTCATCCTGGAATGTCATCGCGTCATTGTTCTGAGACCCACGTTTCAGTGAAGACGCGAAGCCTGCTCCAAACTCGATGCCCTTGACTGCAGGTATACTGAAGACTGCATGACTGAGACAGCTCTCAAGCGAGTTGAAGATAGGTTCACCCACTCCGACAGGAACATTCAGTATGCGACACTCAACGACTCCACCTATCGAGTCATGTTCTCTCATGGCCTCAAGGATACTGCGCTCCATCTCTTGACCGAGCCTGGCGTCCGCACATCGTACTGCGTTTGAATAGACTTGGCTTCTAATCTCTTCGTCTGAGACCTCTCTCTGAAGACGCACACGCCCAATCTGAACAGCATGGGAGAGGACCTCAACACCTCTGAGGGCTAGAATACTCTTTGCAATTGCACCTGCCATAACGAAGGCAGCTGTGATTCTTCCTGAGAGGAACCCACCGCCGCGGTGATCATTGTAGCCACGATACTTCACGCGTGCAGCATAGTCTGCGTGACCTGGTCGAGGGACGTCCCTGAACATCTCATAATGGGACGAGTCGCAGTCAAGATTCCGTACCATCATCATTATGGGACCGCCTGTTGAATGGCCATTGAAGACACCACTATGGATCTCAACAACATCAGGCTCCGAACGTGATGTAAAAAGCGGGCTATCACCGGGTCTTCTGCGGTCCAACTCGGACTGAATGAGGTCCACGCTGACAGGAAGTCCTGGGGGGCAGCCCTCTACAGTGACTCCAATGCAGTGTCCATGACTCTCTCCAAATACATGTATCCTGAAGAGGCTACCAAGCGTGAACGTCATACTGTTGTTGGCCCCCTTGGTCGTTCCTCGACAGCCGCACCTATCGTCTTCAGAGTGGCGAAGAAGCCAGGATAGCTCTTCGCAACACACTCTGCATCGACTATGGTTGTCTTCCCCGACGCAACCAACGCTGCTACAGTACATGCCATGGCAATGCGATGGTCCTTGTGAGGGTCAATCACAGCACCTCGGAGCGGAGTGGGGCCCCGGACCGTCATTGTGTCATGGTCTGAGTGAATAGACGCTCCCATCTTTGAGAGCTCATTCGAGATGGCCGCAACCCTGTCACTCTCTTTCATTCTGAGTCGCCTCACACCTCTGAGTGTGGTCTGTCCCTCTGCCTGAGAGGCGAGCACCACAAGGATTGGTACGAGGTCCGGAGTGTCGGAGACATCGACGTCAACTGGCCTCAGTTCATTCGCCTCTGCAGTCACGGTTGTGGAGGCTGTAGTGACACGGGCACCCATCTCTCTGAGTATGTCGACGAACAATGCATCACCCTGCAATGAGTCGTGTGACACACCGGATACTGTCACCCTTCCACACAGGGTCCCAGCGGCCAGAATGAACGCCGCTGACGAGTAGTCGCCCTCAACATCGTAGTTGCAGCATCGATAGGTCTGACCACCCGATACAAAGAACTCTCTCCAGTCCTCGCTCACGTCCGCATGTACTCCGAAACGTTGCATCATCGCAAGTGTCATTCTCACATATGGTCGAGACTCTAGCCGCGTAGTGAGTTCAATGCTGGAGTCAATATCCCCGCGGGAGCAAGCAAGAAGTAGAGCAGATACAAACTGTGAACTCACATCTCCCTCGAGTCGTGCTGTGCCCCCTGTGAAACCACGCCCGTCTACCATCACAGGGGGACAACCGTTGTCTTGAAGCGAGATGACCTCTGCACCCAGCTGTTGCAAAGCCGCCATCAATTGTCCCACGGGTCGTCTTCTCAGAGTAGAGTCGCCTGTCAACAGAGTGA
>JACAEL010000076.1 GCA_013388835.1 Candidatus Thorarchaeota archaeon
CTGAAGGCCTGCTCAACCTCCTCGAGATGGTTGTGCGGTGCTACGACTGCTGACTCTCATGCGGTGCCCACCTCGTCATAGTGGATGAGGAGGACCGCGTGATTGTCGAGAAGGAGCTTGTGACCGGCGGCGAATGAAGGCGCGGCCCAAAACACTGGCCTGCGCTGGACAACCTTGCCCGGGTGTGCTGGTCACACCTCCTTCCTCCCCTTTTTCTTGTTCAAGATTCAGCTCTTGTTATGCATGAGAGTCTGAAGCTGAGTGATACTCTCCTGAGATTATTCGGTCATGTTGGACAGTCTTGTACATACGCAGTGCGACGCATGTGTGTCTGTGTGGTCACGCTACTCCTAGGGTCTGCTCGACAGTTGGCGAGTCGTCAAGGTGTGCTCCTTCACAGTGCCGCTCCTTGACGGACCCGTTGGCACCCCATGGATGTCCAACTCCCTCCAACTAAGAATGAACGGTCTATCCCACAGGACCACATCACCAATGTTCTTATCAACCCCATGAGTGAAACAGGAGGCATCCTGACTCAGGTGGTCTCAACTGTGGCAGACATGGTTTCTTCCGAACGGTTGATTCAATACTTTGTCATCACGTATGCGTTCTCGTGGGTCTTCTGGATACCTATGGCCTTTCAGAGTGCTGGTCTGTTACTTCCCTCCCTGCTGAGTGACTTTCTTGCAAGTCCGTTCAATCCGGCACCCTTCGGTCCCTTAGTTGCTGCACTGGTTCTGAGTGTCAAGTACGGCGGCGCTGCAGGTGCGAAAGCCCTCCTGGCAAGCGGGGTGAACCATCGATTCCCAAAGGTCTGGTTGATACCTGCTCTGCTTCTAATGCCTGCTGTAATACTTGCATCTGCCGCCATCGGTGTGCTGAGCATGGACTTCGCCTTTCCCATCCTCGTCGCTGAGGAGCTTGTCTTCGTTCTGCCAGTCGCCTTTGTTGTGGTGCTCCTGACTGCGGGTCCGCTCCAGGAGGAGTTCGGGTGGCGAGGGTATGCACTGCCAAGACTTCAGGCCAGATTCGGAGCATTGGTGTCAAGTGTCATCCTTGGACTGCTGTGGGCAGGCTGGCACTTGCCTCTCTTCTGGGTGTTTGCTGGTGTACCGAACGCAATGTACTACTCACATCCGGTATGGGTGATGTTTGCTGCCGTGACCCTCAACAGCATTGTCTTCACATGGGTATACAATAACACTGACAACAGCGTACTCAGTACCATGTTGCTTCACACGTCCTTCAATCTCTTCCTCTGGCTGATACCCATCACCAGCTCGGTCTGGGCGACATACGCTTCGGTGGCCTTGCTCCTACTCGTCGCGGTTGTGATAGTTGCTGTGAATGGACCGACCTCATTCCGCAGGCAACACTGAGCAGCCTTCGGGTGGCTCCTCGGGGATCACGGATTGTACTGTGTCACATACGAGTACGTGAGTGTCCCGTGTCTTGAAGCACCAGTGCAGGTCATGCGGATCCAGGGCACGGAAACGCAATCCCATGCTTCCATCTGACACGCAGAGAAGGTGTGCTCCATGAAGAACGCGCTGTCATTGTCTTCTTGATGTACAGAAGTGTACAGTGCTGAACATCACGGGGCAATCTTTATTACTGGGCGGGAAACGACGCGTTCCGGAGATGATACGACGTGAGGGATAGTCTTCACACGAGGCGGTTGCGTTCATCGCTAAGAGGCAGGTACTACTAGCCTTCGAACGCTCTTCAGAGTCAGTCGTCTCTCCGTGTACTACTTCTGATGGGACTGCTCGGTCAGTGCGATTCCTATCGCGGTCCAGGGTCCCGTCAGCGTCTAGTTCTGAAAGAATACCATTGCAGGTGACATGATGTGTCTAAGTTGAGACTAGCAATACCTAATGGGCACTTGAATGATGCGACACTGAGCATACTCTCGTCCGCCGGCTACAGGATATCTGGCGAGAAGCGGACGTACCGACCAGCCATCAACGACCATCATATCGACCTGAGGATGCTTCGTCCACAGGAGATTCCGATCTTTGTGAGTGAGGGCATCCAAGACGTTGGTATCACCGGATACGACTGGATGTGCGAATGTGGCGTTGACGTGGAACTGCTTGTTGACCTTGAGTACTCGCCGGTGCGAATCGTTGTTGCAGTCCCGAATGAGATGAACTCCGTGAACTCGCTTGGAGACCTGATAGAACTCTTTGCTCAAAGAGGGAAACAGCTGCGAGTGTTCACAGAGTATCTGACGCTGGCGAAGCGGGCACTGCTCAACGACCCTGTCTACAAGAAGTACTACGGCAGCTCTGAACCGATGGTCATCACTCCGTGGTGGCGCACCGGCAGTAACAGCCAGGTTGGAGTCTACCTCTCGTTCGGAGCCACTGAGGCCAAGCCCCCGACAGCAGCGGATGCGATAGTCGAAGTAGTGGACACAGGCACATCGCTTGAGCAGAATGGACTGAAGCCGGTGGCGACCCTGCTGAAGTCGACAGCTGTCCTGATAGCCAACAGGCAGGCCATGGAGGACCCTGTGAAGAGAGAGAAGATTGCAGATATCATGACTCTCCTGAGAGGGGTTGTCGAGGGTCGCAAGAAGCTCCATGTGTTCATCAACGTGCAGAGAGACCGGCTCGAGGAACTCCTCAGTCAGCTACCGGCGCTGCAGAGTCCGACGGTCTCACAGTTGTCGGACCCCAACTGGGTGGCGGTTAACACGGTTGTTGACAGAACCGAGTTCCTGTCACTCATACCGAAGCTGAGGAGGCTTGCTCAAGGACTGGTGGTGTTTGAGCCACGGCAAGTGCTTCCTCTTGTCACGGACGGAGGGAGGGACTCGCAATGATTGACATTCGTCTGGTCAGAGTGGATGCCCGGTCCAACATGCCGCTGACGGGCAGGTATCCATCAACGACGACATACTTGGACGGAGTGGAGAACTCAGTGCGGGCCATAGTGGAGATGGTGAGGCAGAGGGGTGACATGGCACTGCTGCAGCTGTCGGCGGAGTACGACTCTTGCACTCCGTCCTTGGAGAGGTTGAGAGTGGACCGTGCGGCTGTTGAGGACGCGTATAGCAGAGTGTCAGACTCACAGGTCGCGGCACTCGTCAAGGCCAAGGAACGCATTGAGCAGGTGTCCGAAGCGCTACTTTCCCGGTTGTCTTTCGTACTGAAGGACGGGGGCATGAGGATCTACTTCAGATACACACCACTCGATGAGGTTGGCTGCTACGTGCCCGGAGGCGAGGCAAGCTATCCCAGCTCCCTTCTCATGTGCGCAGTGCCGGCCAAGACCGCAGGCGTGCGGCGTGTGGTCGTATGCACGCCGCCTCGAGCAGCTGACCGGCTGGCGCTCACTCTTGTTGCTGCGGACCTCTGCAGGGTCGACGAAGTATACCTGACCGGAGGAGCTCAGGCCATAGCTGCCCTTGCGTACGGCACCGAGAGTATCCGTCCAGTCCAGAAGATTGTCGGGCCGGGCAACAGCTACGTGACTGCTGCCAAGAGAATGGTGTCCTCAGACACGATGATAGACATGCCTGCGGGACCTAGCGAGCTGCTCGTGCTTGCTGATGACTCTGCTGATCCAACGTTGATAGCTCTCGACATGATATCGCAGGCAGAACACAGCGTTGAGGCAGTCGCAGTACTGGTCACCAATTCGATGGACATGGCCCAGAAGGTGAGGGATGCACTTGACAGTATGCTGTCGGACCTGCCTCGTGAGGATGTGGTCCGAGAGTCACTGAGGCGGAACGGGGCACTCTATGTCTGCGAGACCCTCGAGGAGTGTATAGGACTTGTCAACGACTTCGCGCCTGAGCACCTTGAGATAGTGACCAGGGACCCTGATGCGATCCAGACACGCATAACGTCTGCAGGTCTCGTGCTGCTGGGTCCATACACACCAGTTGCCGCAAGTGACTACGGACTCGGCGTGAATCACGTCCTGCCCACATCAGGCTACGGGAGAGTCTTCTCCAGCCTCTCTGTGCTGGACTTTGTCCGGTTCTTCCATGTGGTTGAAGCCACCAATGATGGTCTGAGAGATGTGGCGAGTTCGGTGTGTGAGCTCGCCGAAGCAGAGGGGCTACGAAACCACGCCCGAGCTGTCCGAAGGAGGTTGTCAGATTGAGTCTGGCCGCAAGACGACTGATCGAGCGGGTGTCCGGATATCCGGTGTACTGCGGCCCGACCCTGAGTCTGTGCGAGACCGCTACCCCGTCTGCCCGGCCGCTGAGACTCGACCAGAACGAGAACCTGTTCCTGCCCCAAGCGTTCGTGCAAGGCGTCATTCAGAAGGCGGTGGAAGACTCGGACCCACGACTCTATCAGAGTGGGAATCTGACCGAGCTGAGACGCGAGCTGGCCGACTACGTCGGAGTGGTACCGGACTGCGTGACTGTCGGTGCCGGTGGCGACGACCTGATTCGGCTCGTGACAGAAGCGGTCCTTCGGCAGGGTGACAGGACCGTCATCATGAACCCGACC
>JACAEL010000077.1 GCA_013388835.1 Candidatus Thorarchaeota archaeon
CACGCCTCTCAGTATCTTCCCTCTCTTCTGTTCGCCAAGTGTCCTCACAGGCCATTCAGCCTTCTCCCATCGCTTGAGATCCTTGGCAGAGACCCAGCACATTCGCCAGTCGTCAAACAGGTCCGGTAGCGCCGGCACTAGACTCTGGAGCTTCAACTCCTCGCGTGCCTTTCCGATTACTTCAATCATCAGCTTTGCTCTCATTTCTCCCACTCGCGGTTTCGGTTCTATGTCTTAGACGGAGCCAGAGCGTATAAGCGTGTTGTTCCGCGAGTGAGACAACAAGTGGTTCGACCAGCGTTCTGTGGCGCTTGAGAGGAATGAATCTGTATCGGGCGTGTACTAAGCATAGCGTGCATGCGATGGGGGAGAGATGGCATCGGAGTGTCGTCGGTCCCATCTGATTCCATGAAGTGAAGTCACAGCAACCGACACTGGCAATGGAGTACTCTTAGTTGTGCCTCCGTGTACTGCCATATGTCATCACCCGGAAGCGTTGAAGGGTGTGCAAAAGCTGCCGAAAAGTCGGACCTCTCTGGACATCCGCAGGTAGGTTTCCAGACCGGTGGGGCTGACATGACCCGGTTCGAGGCCAACAGGCTGAGGTCATCCACACGACACCTGGGCGGCCTCAAGGAGTGGAGTGGTCCTGGTGCCGTCACCTGGGCGGACAAGACTCCTGTATCCAACAGTGTCCAACTTACAATGAACGGTCAGAGGCACAATCACGAAGAATCTAGTGAGAATCGATTAAATACAGCCATTGTACGGACACCACTCGATGAAGAATGGAGTCCGAGTCCGGCAGGGTGTTGAAGGCTCTCCCAAGTTCCGCTCGTCGCACTATCATGAGACAGGTGTCGGACAAAGGTTGCGCGACCTATACCGAGATAATGCAGATACTCGGCTTGGACCCTTCTCTGATGAGCGGGACCTTCAACTACCATCTGAAGGAGCTTATTGACGCAGGACTGATTGAACGGACCAATGGCACATACAGGATAACAGAGCTTGGGGAGCGGGCCCTAATACTAGTGGACCATGTGTCAAGGGATGCGAGAATAGACAAGTACGGTGTCCTATTCGCTGTCTTGTCGATGAGCCCCCGAAAGGAGTATCACCTCTTCATGGTTCAGATGGGGTGGATAACCGGACTGCTCTGGTTCATCCACAGTGTCGAGTGGTCTTCCCTTGGCCATGCCACAGGTAGCATTGCCTTCTGGTTGTCGATCTTCTCGTTGGTCTGTTCTTCTGCCTTGACAGTTGCTTCGATAGCGAGAATGCTAGCGATTCTCAGGAACTATCATCTAGGTCTGTCAGTCATGGTCTTCCTATCGTCGAACTGGTTCTTTATCAGGTCCCCTAACAGGAATCGGTTCGGTCTGGTCTTGGTGTTGACACTGGGGACTTACCTCATGGCGGCAACGACCGTTGCAGCCACGTACGCGGGATCACCGGGACTCCTCTCATCAGCTTGGTGTCTTCAGGCATGCGCCACAGCGAGTCTAGCTACGCTGCTGGTTGCTCTGTTGGCCTATGCAAAGAAGCAAGCAGACGCATTGGAGGTCTCAGAGATTGAACGAGAGTAGAGATGGAGTGTACAGTACCTCGAAGGAACTAGCACTGGGTCATTCGGATAATCACGACAGGACGGACAAGATTCTGAATTCAATGTCCAAGCCTGTGAGTCGGCACATTCTCTCTGTGTTGGCGGGCGTATACCCCGGCGGCAGTCCGAGTATCCGCGAAGCTCGAAACGGGATGGCATGCGAGTATCAGTGCGGGAGTGATGCAGTAGTTCGATTCGATTCAGTGTCAAAGAGATACGGAGACGTGCAGGCCTTGAGTGAGGTCTCGTTCGAAGTGAATCGAGGAGAGGTCTTCTGCTACATTGGGCCCAACGGGGCTGGCAAGACAACAACCCTCAAGATTCTCGTCGGTCTGATTCGCGACTTCGAAGGCGATGTGTGTGTGAATGGAGTCTCTCTTAGGAGAGGCATTGCTGATGTTCACAGGATGCTTGGCTACGTTCCTCAGGCGTCCGCATTTCAAGCCTGGCGTACGGTCAGACAGGCTCTGCAGTCCTTTGGAGTGCTTTCTGGGGTCCCGAGACACGAGCTGGCAGAACGCATTGACGAAGTGCTACGGACTGTGGCGCTTGATGACTCGGCTGATCGCAAGATACCGCATCTGTCAGGGGGTATGCTTCAGAAGCTGGGTCTTGCTCAAGCAATTCTTCACAGGCCTCAGCTGCTTGTGATGGATGAACCGATGGCCGGTCTGGATCCCGCAAGCAGATTCCACTTCAAACAGGTGATTCGCGAACTTGCCGCAGGGGGAGTCACTGTCCTGCTATCCTCACACATACTGAGCGATGTCGAGGACATATCGGACCGCATAGCTGTGTTGAACAGAGGTAGGATTGTACGCATTGCCACACCTGCCGAGCTTCAAAATGAGTTCAGGATTGGCGACATCATCGAGATTCAATCCCCCGCTCTGTCAGAAGAGGTCATCGACCGTCTGTCTAGATTGGAGGTTGTATCAGATGTTGAGAAGAACGGGCCATCCAAGTGCTTGATTCATCTTCGCCCTTCATCGAACATCGACGAGGGATGCCACTCTGTGCTGGCGGCCCTTGTCGCAGCCAACTGCCCGCTCCGTGTCTTCAGGCTTGCTCAGCCAAGTCTCGAAGAGGTATACATGAGACTAGTAGGAGGTGGTGACCAGTGAGTCTGCTGTTCCTGCTGACCGACGAGCTTCGGGGATACTACAGGTCCAAGACAATGATGGCGCTATGGATAGGCCTGCCTGCTATCGTGCTTATCATCAAGGCATTCAACCCCGAGATTGAGGAGCTGCCCGTGACCATGCTCGCGTCACTTCTCGTCACAAGCATGGGGGGTACGCTCAGCGCTGTGATGCTAGCCACGTCTATCTCCGCCGAGATGAAGCAGCGCGTGTATGACCTGTACCTAATACGCCCGGTGAAGAGAGTCGAACTCATGCTCTCGAAGTATCTTGCTGTGCTACTGTGCCTCTTGGTCGCCGTTGCGATTGCGGTGACCATGGGTCTGCTGTGGGACTATTCAAGCGCAAGATTCTCGATGGACCTTGTCATCATATCCCTGCGGGACGCTCTGGTACTGACGATGTTCATGCTTGCGTTCTCCTGCTCAGTCGGTGTATTCATCGGTCTCAATACGGACTCGGTACTGGTCGCCGCGATACTGTCCATCTATGTCGGTGGGCAGATGAGTGCTCTGCCCCTGTTGATGACTCTCTTCATCACATGGCTAGACCCGGTTGTTGTTACCGGAGTCATCAGCACTGCGGCCACTGCCCTAGTACTTGCCATCTCCGGTCTATTGTTTGAACGCAGGCAGTTGTAGAACCGTTCATTCTTAGCTGGACAGAGTTGGACACAGGAGTCTTGTCGCTATCAGGAGACGGCACTGGGAAGGGTCACTCCTCGAGGTCTCATGAGGTGTCAAACCGACCTCGAGCTCTCCGTGCCCGCACGGAGGTGTGTACGCACCACGCAGCGGTGTCCACGACCGTCCGATTTCTGGGCAGCTGCTGCCAACCCTCGTGTGGCCATGTGATATGCGCTACTCGGCAATCACCTGACCGCACTGCGGGCAGAACTTGGAACCCTTGGTTTCTGCCCCGCAGCGAGGGCACTTACCTGAGATCTTCTCCCATGTGAACTCCAGCTTCTCTTTCACTCCTTCGTTCAAGACTTGCCTCCTCTGCAACTCGAGGAGACCTGTCTGTAGTGCCTTGAGACCGTTGGACCTTGTCAGCACATTCCCTCTGATGATTGCCTGTTGAAGCGAGGCATTGAACGCCCTGTCAGAGCTGGTCCATGACTTCAGAGATTGTGAGAGCGCAGTGGAGAGTGCCTCGTCGATGGACTTGTGGGATGCGGCTGCACCAATCCTGTCATCTGGAGATATACAGGGGGTAAGCACCGTCATGCCGCCATCCGAATGAGATGCTACGAAGACCTCGATGTCCAGTCTAGTCAGAGGTGCTAGCGTGGGAATCACGTTGTTGTCCAGCGCCAGCGCCATAAGCTTCAGGAATTCACTCTGCTGCGAGGTCACTGCCTCGTCCACCGCATGAAGAATCCTATCCGTCGCCTGCTTGACCTCGGTACGTAGGTTCTCCATCTCACCCATCTTCTGGGCCATTTCCTTCCTGAGCGCGTCAAGACGACCATTGAGCTCAGCGATGCCTGACTCAGTATTACGGGCAAGACCCTCACCGTGCTTTTTGAGTTCCTCCTGCGCCCTCCTGAACTCCTTGAGTACCTGCTCGGCCCTCGTGTCCATAGACCGAACGATGTCCGAGTAGCGTGACATTGAGGCCCCCATCTTTTCCTTGAGCTTCCGGTATTCGGCGATGGCTGCCTCGACATCCTCACTCTTGTTAGATATCTCAGAACGAGTGCTCCTGACCAACTCAAGACCCTCAACAAACAGCCTTTCGATATCCGCAGCGGTTCTGTTGAAGTCTGCGGTGATTGCCCTGACAGCAATCTTATGTTTCTCCCTCATCTCATAGGCACCGTCACTCTCCTTCTTCCGGAGTGTGTCAATGTCCTGACGGGTCCGCTCCTCAAGAGCCCTGACCCTCTGCTCCCATCGCGAACGCTCTGTCGCCATCAGGTTCTCAATCACGCTCAGCTGGTTCTGGAGCCTCTCCCTTGTGAGCCTGCGCAAGTCCTCTAGCGCGTTCACCCGTGTCCTGCATGACTCCATCAGCTTCTGAAACTGCTGGCTCTTCTCGAGCGCGCTGTTGGAGTCCACACGCATCTCAGGCCTGTTCGGTGTGGCGTTGGGGTCGAGTTCCAGCACGAACTTGCCCACCATCGTGAGGAAGCTCGGGTCCTGAAACGCCTCCAACTTGTGTGTTGATGTCTGCACGCTCCCAAGGAGGGACTGCAGCTTACCGACTGCAGCTGGGACATCACCTGGTTCACCAATCTCCGAGCTGAGGACCCTGCGAAACTCCGCGAGTCTGTTGTTCTCAGTGAATGTCAGAGACTGATTGGGGATTCCGGTTGCGGAGATGAGTACAGACCGGGAGGGTGCCACCTGTACAATCCAGTATGGCACTGTAAGTGGGCTCAGGGCTGTGATCGTTCGTCCTGACCCCACAGAATGGTTGGCTGCAATCAGGGCAAGAGCCAACTTCGTTTCCGCGCTCTCCTCTTTGTACTGAGTCCCGTGCTTCTTGTAAGCATAACCAATGGACAACTGTCGCACCACGACAAATCACCAGACCTTAGCGGTACCACGTTGGAGTTATGTCTTTCCTATGGCCGGTTCGGTTTCAATGCCAGTGGTGTGAAACCACAGGGGATATGGAACACTGCAACACCACATTTGGGACACCTCTTCTCACTCAAACCGCACTGAGTCTTCGAGGTGCCGGGTACAGCTGTGCAGGAGTCCTGTCCTGTATCCAAGCGAAGCATGGGGGTGTGTGTGGTTGTAGTACTCCATGTACTCGTCCAGTTCCAGTCCCATGCGACCGCTCTCCTCGTCAATCGTGCGATGCAACCGCTCCACCCACCTTCCCGATGGTCTGGGGGTGGTTCCTCCTTGCACGCACATGCTGCACCCGATTCTTAATGCACCACTTCTGTATGGAACGCACTGACCCCTCTGCCTCGTCTCGTTTGACATGGACTGCAATCCTGGTTGGTGGCACCCCTCCTTATCACTCTGAGCTGACGGACTCTTTCAACCAGCAGTGGAGTGACCGTTCATTTCTAGTTTGACAGAGCTGGACACAGGGGTCTTGTCGCTCCCAGGAAACGGCACTGGGAAGGGTCACTCCTCGAGGAGAGGTCTCATGAGGTGTCGAACCGACCTCGAGTCCTCCGTTCCCGGACGGAGGTGTATATGCATCACGCAGGGATGTCCAGGACCGTCCAACTTCTGAGCAGCTGCTGCCAACCCGCCTCCACTGTTGTGGTACCATACAACGTGAGTCAGGTCATTTGCATCTCGCCCTCGATTCGATAGAGTTCACTCATGAATGACCTGGATTGGCGGGAGCGGGCGGGGGTGCAGCAAGGGTCTTCTTGAATGCCTTGCGCATGCTGGGATAGATTCCTGCGGCGAAGATCAACGCCAGAGAGTGGAGGAGAAGCATACCTGGTGTTGCGACCCTTGGCATGAAGAGGTCGGCCAGAAGATTTTGCAGAACAAGCAGGACTGTCGTGAAGATGAACCCCAACACAAGTAGCACGTAGCCGAGCCATCTTGCTCCGCCACCTGAGTATAGGAAATAGGCAAATAGAACGAGAATCGCTGCCGCGCAAGTCAGAATAGTCGAGGGCAATACTGCCCAGCCGACGTTCCTGTGAGGGTCGGTCTGTTCAGCCAATGCAAGAATCTGAACAGCCACGCCAAGCACCCACAGGGACGCTCCTAGCACCAGGTATTTTCGCCAAGAATCCTTTGAATACTTCATTTGTTATCACCCCGAATGAAGGGAGTCAACTTTGACATCCATGACTTCATGGATTACCAAACCCCTGTCCGTCGATGAATGTGTAGTCGCCCATGCGGAAGTATCCTATGGAACGGAGAGTTGCTGCGACAACTCCAACGCCAATCTGGAACCACAGCACAAGCCACCAGAGGTTGACCGCGAACCAGTTCTGGAAGTCGTTTCCCCACCACCACCAGATGCAGCCTGCCTCATCCTCTAACTGCGCTTGTGTTGCATACCCAAAGAGTGCTCCTAGTACTGCGGAGACTAGCGCTGCGGCAGCTGTGGCAGCAGGGCCTGCTTCATAGGCAACGGCCGCACCAATTGCTGCAAAGACGCCAGCCCATCCAACTTGACTCAGTACACTTGAAGTGATTTGGCTAATCTGATTGTGGGAACACTCGTAGCCATTCCTGCTCCAGTCGTTCCAAGTCGCAATCTGGTAGTAGTCGCGGTCAGGATGGTGATACTTGACCTGATAGGACGGCCCAGTGATCTGGTA